>NZ_CP081157.1 GCF_025141175.1 Jannaschia sp. M317
GGGGCCGTTTCGTCGGGCCCCCGTCGCGGGTCGTTTGCATGGCGGATGGAACATCGCACGGATCATCCCGTCGGATTAGGCGGCGGGCGGAACCCGGGTCAAGGGCGCGTCCGTCCGCGCCTGCCCCGGTGCCATCGACGCGGCAGGACGTCGCATCCTGGAGCGCCCCTTGACCTTCCAGCGGGGGAAACCCCCACCTGCCCTGAAACCAAGGAGAACCCCCATGAAGTTCCACGTCCCCGACATGTCCTGCGGCCATTGTCGCGCCTCCATCGAGAAGGCCGTCGCCGCCGTCGACCCGGCCGCGCGCGTGACGTTCGACCAAGCAGACCGCCGGGTCGAGATCGACACCGCGCGCGACGCGGACGCCATGCGCGCCGCGCTCAAGGATGCCGGCTACGACGCCGCTCCCGCCTGACCCCGAGGATCTCCCCATGACCATGTTGACCCGCCGTGCCCTGATCGCCGCAACCGGTGCCGCCGCTTTCGTCGCGGGGGCCGCCCCGCTGCTGGCCGCCCCGCCGGCCACCCTGTCCGTCGTCAAGAGCCCGACTTGCGGCTGCTGCACCGGCTGGGCCGACCTGGCGCGCGAGGCGGGCTACGTGGTCGACACCACGGATGTGGACGACGTCACGCGGGCCAAGGTCTGACGCGGGCGTGCCCGACGATCTCTGGTCCTGCCACACGGCCCATGCTGACCGCCCGGACGGGCGCACCTACGTCATCGAGGGGCATGTGTCCTTCGATGCGATGGACCGCCTGATGGCGGAAGCGCCCGACGTCGTCGGCGTTTCGGCGCCCCGGCATGCCTGATGGGCTCGCCCGGCATGGGCACGATCCGACGGCGGAGTACGACATGTTCGCCCTTCGGCGGCGCGGCGGGGACGGCATGCGGTTCGACACGGCGGCCGCGCGATGAAGCCGGACAGCCTGACCCTGACTGTAGGTGCCGTGGTCTTGGCCGGGGTCGGAGCGGTTGCGTGGACCGCCTTGAATCCGCCTGCGGGCGGCCATTCCATGGTCCCGCCCCGACACTTCCGCCATCGCGCAGGGCGCACCAATCGTTCAGGTCTCTCTACCGGAGACGCTGGGTGATTTGGAGGCGATCGGCCAGCTCGCCTACGAAGTGGGTTTGTGCCGCTTGCCACGGCGTGAACGCAGCCGGGCACGCAATGGCATCGACGCCCGCCCTTGGTGCACATCACCTACGAACCCGGCCATCACGGCGGACGAATCCTTCTGGCGGGCGACGCAAATGGGCGTGCAGGCCCATCACTGGCAGTTCGGGAACATGCCCGCCATCGAAGGGCTGACCCGAGCCGACGTCAAGGCGATCAACCGCTTATATCCGGGCGCTGCAGCGCACCAACGGGATCGGTTGATGCGGCGCGACGCCGTCGGCCGGAACGATCATGACAGGACCCATACCATGACCCTCACGCGACGCCGCTTCGGCGCCCTGCTCGCCGCCTCCGCGGCCCTGCCCGCCCTGCCCCGGCTCGCCCGTGCGGCCACCGACCCGATCATGATCGAGGCCCGTCCAGGCCCGCGCAGCTCCTGCCGCCTCCCTACCCAGCCACGCCGGTCTGGGGCTATGACGGTACGGCGCCCGGTGCAGGCATCCGCATGATGCAGGGCACGCGGCTGGAACGGCGGCTTCTGAACGCCCTACCGGAGCCGACCTCGATCCACTGGCATGGGGTCCGGCTGCCCAATGGGATGGACGGTGTCGCGGGTGTGACGCAGGCCCCACGTCGCGCCCGGCGACAGCTTCGACTACGCCTTCGACCTGCCCGACGCCGGGACCTACTGGTACCATGCACACCGGTCCTCGGCCGCGCAGGCTGGGCCGCGGCCTGCACGCGCCGCTGATCGTGGAGGAGCGCGAGGGCCTGCGCCCGACGTGGACGACGAGATTGTCGCGATGCTGGGCGACTGGCGCCTGAACCGTGACGGTACGCAGGTGCTGGACTTCGATGCGCCCCATGACGCCAGTCATGGCGGACGTCATGGCAACGTCGTTACCACCAATGGCCAGGTCGAGCATCCCACCCGGTGCGCCGCGGCGACCGACTGCGCCTGCGGCTGATCAATGCCAGCAACGCGCGCATCTTCGAGCTGGCGCTGCAGGGCATGAACGGCTGGGTCGTGGCGCTGGACGGCATGCCTCTGCCCACGCCGCGCCCGCTGGAGACGTTGGTGCTGGCCCCCGCGCAACGCGCCGACGTGATCGCCGACGTGACCGCCGAGGCCGGCGAAAGAAGCGCTGTTGATCCGCCATGAGCGAGAGCCCGTAGTTCAGATGGCCTTCCCCGTCCGCGCGGCACAGCCGCCGTCCGCCTCGCACCCGCGCCGCTGCCGCCCAACCCGGTGCCGCGCTCGGTGCGCTGGCGGACGCCCGCCCGCTGCGGTTGGTGATGGAGGGCGGCGCGATGGGCCGGATGGACGGCGCGCGCGTGGGCGGCCAGCGCGCGGGCTTCCGCGAGATGGCGGATGCGGGCTTCTACTGGGCGTTCAACGGCCGGGCCGACTGGACCGCGGCGGACGCGATGGCGCCGCTGGCCGAGCTCGCGGCGGGCGAGACGGTGCGGCTGGCGATCGAGAATCGCTCGAACTGGCCGCACTCCATGCACCTGCACGGGATGCATTTCCACGAGATCGGCGCGAGCGGCACGCTGGGCGATCTGCGCGACACCACGCTGGTGGCGGGCGGCGCCACGGTCGAGATCGCGTTCGCCGCCGCTGCAGCGGGCGACTGGATGCTGCACTGCCACATGCTGAGCCATGCCGCTTCGGGGGATGATGGCCTTCCTGCGGGTCGCGGCGTGAGAGGGAAGGCTGCGGCGCTCCTCGTCGCCGCGCTCGCGGCGGGCGGCGCGTGGTGGGGGCTTGGCGGGGCGCAACTGGGGCGGCCCCCGGAGCCATGCCCGCCATCGCCGCGCCCATCGATCTGGCCAGGGGGGCGGCGCTCTACGGCGAGTATTGCGCCGCCTGCCACGGCGCCGCGCTCGAAGGCCAGCCCGACTGGCGCAGCCCCGGCCCGGACGGCCCGCCTGCCTGCCCCGCCCCATGACGAGACCGGCCATACCTGGCACCACGACGACGCGACGCTGTTCGCCTATACCAAGCTTGGCGGTACCGCGGCCCTCGCCGCGCAGGGCGTGGACGGCTTCGACAGCGGCATGCCCGGCTTCGAGGCCGTCCTGTCGGACGCCGAGGTCCGCGACGTCCTCGAATACATCAAGTCCACCTGGCCCGCGCGCGAACGCGCCGCCCAGGCGGCCGGACCGAGGCTGCCGGCGGCTGACCGGTAGGCATCATCGGATCGCGCGGACCTCGTCGACGGCAGGTGTGGGCTCCAGCCCCAAGGCTTCCGCGGACGGGCGGTAGACTTCGGATGCGCCGAGCCGCAGCAGGAAGCGGCTTAGGATCAGGCCGTAGATCAGCTTTGACGTCACGTCCGCGACGGTGAACAGCCCCTGCCGCCAGATCACGCCGGTCCAGCGGAACGCCTGCATCAGGGCGTCGTGCTCGCGCATCAGGTTCAACCCGGCGCAGCCCATCATGACTCCGCTCATTCAGGCCACGACCCGGTAGCGGGGCGCGAGGTCGAAAGGAGGCGAGTGCGAAGTGGCCCCCGAAGGCGAAATGCGCGCCGTAGGAGATTATCAAGATGAGGGCGAAGAGGCTCCATTCCGTGGGGCCGAGCGAGTACAGGTTCTCGAAGTTCATGTGGCCTCCAACGGGTATTGCCCCGACGGCAACGAGGATGGTTTCTCGTGAGGTCAAGACGGCGGGCGGCGTAGCTTCGGACCGTACAGCGCTGGAATGTCGTGACATTTCCAATGCTCAGCGGGGCGAATTCGACATCGACCGAGTGGAACGACGCCCTGCCGGGCCGGGAGCTGTGGAATCGATATCCCATGCGAGGCGATCCGGCCTATTTGGAGGTGCAGGGATGAACGACATGGTGCGCAGCGGCCGCCCCGTCGAGATACGGCTTGACCTTCCCGCGCCGGATGCTCCGATCCGGACCCGGAGATTGGGGTCGTTCCTCGCAGAGCGGCGGTACGAACCCCTTGATGAAACCCGGTCGTGAGGAATGCGGACATTTCGGTCACGCTTTTGAGACGCATGGTGCGCCTGCCGATCGTCGTTACGGGCGTCCTCCTGCTGTCGGCATGTTCGGGCACCACGCTCTGTCCGCGCGACGTGGAACGTCGGCCCCTGATCCCGCCGGGCTGCGAGGTGCAGGACGACGACGGTCCCGTTCGTTCGCTATCCTGCGAGAACGGGCGCTCGGGGTTCGCGTTCGATCCATGATGCGACTGAACCCATGAAGGAACATACCGAAATGAACAGGTCTGGAATGCGCACGTCGCGCTCGATGCTCCTACTCACGCTTGGAGGCTGCGCCGCCCTCGGACCGCCGGATGGTATGGGCGCCGCCACCGGAACCGATCCGATTCCGGAGGCCGTCCTGGCGATGGCCGCGCCGTACCAGAACCTCGGCGCGATCGAGTTCCGGCCCGAGGACGGATGCTACTGGTACTGGCACGACGGGCCCGTCGAGACGACCCTGCTGCCGCTGCGCACGCCGCAGGGGAACCCGATATGCCGGGCGTCGACCTGACGACCCGGCGACGCATCAGGTCGCAGCGAGCGCGTCCTCCGGCGGGTAGAGGAAGGCCGTCGATCCCGTCTCGACTTGATCGTAAAGATCGATGATGTGGGCCATGACCATGCGCACGCAGCCCGAACTCGCCCGCCCGCCGATCGACCGGGCCTCCGGCGAGCCGTGGATCCGCAGGTAGGTGTCCCGCCCGCCCTCGTAGAGATACAGCGCGCGGGATCCGAGCGGGTTCAGCGGGCCACCGTCCACGCCGCCCGCGAACTGTCCATAAATCTCCGGGTCGCGCGCGATCATGTTCCGCGTCGGACGCCAGACGGGCCATCGCGCCTTGCGCCGGATGGCATAGATGCCCGGTTCGTAGAGATCGCCGCGTGCGATGGCCACGCCATAGCGGATGGCCGTCCCGCCGGGGCGGATGTGATAGAGGTACCGGGCCACGGCGTCGACATGGACGTCCCCCGGCAGGAGGCCGGGCTTCGCCTCGACGACCCGGGGCAGGAAGCGCTGATCGATGCCCCAGGGATTGGACGTGGCAGGATCGTAGTCGGCCGGCGTCACCTGCGCGTCCCACGCCTTCCACATGTCCCGATCCGAGATCGGCGCGCGCCCCTCGACGCCGACGGGAAGGGTCTGCGCGAGGCTCGGCCCCGCGATTGGTGCGGAGAACAGCGCAGCCGCCGCCCCGATGAAGTGTCGCCGTGTCAGCATTCCGGTTCCTCCGTTCTGGCAGCCGTCTGCTACTCGACACGGTTGCTTGGCATCCAGCGCCGGAAGGCAAGGACATACGCGGTGCGGCGACGTGACGGGACGCGTCCGGCGGATCATGCCTCTCTGGAACGCCCCGCCAAGTAGAAGGCCGCGATCCACGCCGCGGCGAGGAGAACGCTGAGAATGGCGTTCCAGCTTGCCATCGAGAGCGACATGAACTCCCAGACGACTTCGTCGCAAAGGACGAGCGTCTCGGCCGTTTCGAAGGAAAGAAGATCGGCGCCGGTCATCGCGGAGAGGTCCGACGCGCCGCCGGTGCAGGTGGAAGGACCTTCCCACCAGCCGCGCTCCACCCCGGTATGGAACATGCCGAGGCCCGCTGTCGTCATCGCCGCCAACGCCCCGAGCGCCAGGATCGCCCGCCCCCGTCCCAGGAACAGGAGCACCACGCCGAGCGCGATCGCCACGCCGTGCGGGTAGCGTTGCCAGATGCACATGGTGCACGGCAGGTAGCCTGCGAGCTGATAGAGATACGCGCCCCCCAACAGGGCCGCCGATCCGATCGCTGCGGTGTATCCAAGATGCAAAGACGTGCGGTTCATGCGGTGCTCCTCCTCGCTGGCCGGGCCCATGGCAGATGGGCCGCTGGCCCCCATCCAGCCCCCGCGCCAAAACTTCGCGGCGGATCACAGGCGAGGCAAATTGAAATTGCGTTTAGGACAGAGAACTGCCTGACGCGACCTGTATTTAAAAGACATGCAGGCACCCGATCCATTCGCAATTTTGTGACTGGACCTTGCGGCGCTGGAAGGTCGCATCACACATTTTTGGGTGACGAGAAGAGAAGAGCCTTGGCGGAATCACGACGTAACCTGCTGATCGGCGCGCTGGCGATCGCGGGTGGATATGCGGCGCTGAGGTTCGGACCGCCGGCGGTGGCCGAGATCTTCGCCGGGGATCTGGAGTTCGAACCGGTCGCGCGACCGGCCGGCTTCCGCCGGATCGCCGGCGGCGACAGTTCGACGGGGTTCGACCTGTTCCTCGGCCTTGACGACGATCCCGGCCTGGACACCGGCGCGGCCTTGGAGCGGGTGAGCGCACAGCCGTGCGAAGCGCTTTACGGCGACGACCGCGATCCGGACGTCGTTCCGATGGCGTCCTTCTCGGACTACAACTGCCCCTACTGCCGGGCGCTCACCATCCGGCTGTCGGAGATCGAGGCGGCCTCCGTCGGCCGCGTGCGCATCTCGTGGCACGAACTTCCCCTTCTGGGCGAGGCCTCGATGTTGGCCGCGCAGGCCGCGCTCGCCGCCAAGCGGCAGGGGGCCTATGTCGCGTTCCACAAGCGCCTGATGCGGTCGCCGTTCCGGACCACCCCGGAATACCTGAAGGTGCTGGCCGACGATCTGGGCGTCGACAAGACCCGACTGCTCGCGGACATGGACGGCGAAGACGTCCGGCGCGAGCTGCGAGAAAGCAGCGCCTTGGCCGAACTCTTTGCCTTCGTCGGCACGCCGGCCCTCGTGGTCGGCCGGACGGTCGTGCAGGGCGAGATCAGCGATGCGCGGCTGGAGCGGCTGATCGCGCGGGAACGGGCGGATGGCCCCATCGAGGCTTGCGCATGATCCGGCTGGCCGGACTCGTCCTGTCGCTGGCCTTGCTCGGCGGCGGGGGCGCCATCGCCGCCACCTCGCAGTCGTATGAGTCCCCCGCACTGACCGCGCGGCTCATCACCGTCGAGGATGGGATCGGGCCCGATGCGGGGACGATCTCGGCGGGCCTCGTCCTCGATCTGGAGGAGGGCTGGAAGACCTATTGGCGTTCGCCTGGCGAGGTCGGCCTTCCGCCCGAGGTGGACTGGGCCGGCTCGCGGAACGTCGCGTCGGCGGAGGTCCTCTGGCCCGCGCCCGAGCGCTTCCGCGCCTTCGGCATCGAGAACTTCGGCTATCGCGACGAGGTGGTCCATCCGATCCGCATCGGCCTCGACACGCCGGGGCGACCCGTCGCGTTGCGCGCGGTGATCTCGATGCTCGCCTGCTCGGATATCTGCGTGCCGCTCAGTTTCGACCTGGCCCTCGACATCCCGGCCGGGGCAGGCATTGATCGGAGCGCGGCCGAGGTGATCGCCGAATGGGTGGAGAAAGTGCCGCTGTCGCCGGAGGCGGCGGGGATGGAGCTTCGCGCCGCCGCCCTTTCCCCGGACGGCGCTGCCCTGACCGTCGAGCTTGAGCGGGCCGCGGGATGGCGGTCCCCCGACCTCTTCCCGGAACTGGGCGACGGCACCGCCTTCGGTGCGCCGGATATCCGCGTTTCCGCAAACGGTCGCAGGCTCTGGGCCTCCCTTCCCATCTTGGCACTGGCCGATCCGGCCGCACCGTTGACCCTGACGGTCACCGATGGCGCGAACGCCGCGACCTTCGAGGACATCGCGACCGGCGTCGCGGTGCCGGATCCGCCCTATGCGGAGGCGCAGCCGAGACGATCCTGGTCGGCATTGAGCTGGATCCTCGCCCTCGCCTTCTCCGGGGGGCTTGTGCTCAATGCGATGCCCTGCGTCCTTCCGGTTCTGTCGATCAAGCTGTCTTCCGCCCTCAGATCGGCGCAGGAGACGCCTGGCCGGGTCCGGACGGGGTTCCTGGTCACGGCGGCTGGCACGCTGGCCTTCATGCTGGCCCTGGCCGGCGGCGTCATCGGCCTCAAGGGCCTCGGTTACGCGGTCGGATGGGGCACGCAGTTCCAGAACCCCTACTTCCTCATCGTCGTCACCGTGATCCTGACCCTCTTCGCGGCGTCCTTCTTCGGCCTGTTCGATATCGACCTGCCGCCCGGTCTTGCCACGCGGCTGGCGACGGTGGGAGGCCGAGGCCATGCCGGGGAATTCGCGACCGGCGCTTTCGCGGCGTTGCTCGCCACCCCCTGCTCCGCACCCCTGCTGGGGACGGCGGTGGCCTTCGCGCTCACGGGCTCCGCATTCGAGGTCGTGGCGGTCTTCGCCACCATGGGGCTGGGCCTCGCCCTGCCCTATCTGATCGTCGCCGCGCGCCCGGGCGTCGTCTCGGCCCTGCCGCGACCCGGCCGCTGGATGCTCGCCGTCAAGGCGGTTCTGGGACTTCTTCTGGCGGCCACGGCGATCTGGCTTCTCTGGGTGCTTGCCGGAGTCCGGTCGGAGGCGCTTGCCTGGTCAGTGGCGGCACTGCTGGTCGGGATGATCGGGCTCATCACCCTGATGCGTGTCCTGCCGTCCGCGCGCGGCTGGGCGATGGCGACGGCGGCGGGCCTCGCGGTCGCCATGATCGCGCTGCCGGCGCTCATGCAACCGGAGGCTCGCGCCGCAGGTCGCGACGACGTCATTGCATGGGTGCCCTTCGCGCGCGCCGACATCGCCCGCCATGTGAGCGAAGGCCACGCTGTCCTCGTCGACGTGACCGCCGACTGGTGCCTGACCTGCAAGGCCAACAAGACGCTGGTGCTGGAGCGGGCGCCGGTAGTGGACGCGCTGGCGGCGCCGTCGGTCGTCGCCATACAGGCCGACTGGACCCGCCCCGATCCTCGGATCGCCGCCTTCCTCGAGGCGCAGGGCCGTTTCGGCATCCCGTTCAACATCGTCTACGGTCCAGCTGCTCCCGAAGGGATCGCGCTCTCGGAGGTCCTGACGCCCGGAGCCGTCATGGACGCGCTCGGGGCCGCCCTCGGAACGGAAGTCGCACTTAGATCGGATTGATACGCCGCAATCCGAAAGCCGCTTATTTCCCATCCAGCGCACGCAGCGCGGGCACCCGTCGCGGATCGTCGGACGGCAAGGCACCGACCGCCGCCCGCGCCCGGGTGCGAGCCTCCGCCGCATCCTCCGTCCGCCCCAGCACATCGTAGGCACGCATCAGGCGGATCCATCCGTCGAGATCGCCCGGTTCGTCTTCCAGCCGCGCGGCCAACCCTTCGACCATCGACTCGACGAAGGCCATCCGGTCCTCCGGGGCCATGTCTTGCGCCGCGGCGACGTCTGCCGCGCTCGGCTCCCGCCCGCCGCCGAGCATCGGCGCGTAGCGCGTCAGGTCGAGCGGCGCGTCGCCCGTCTGCTCGCCCAGCCGGTTGGCCGAGGCGATGAACAGCTCCATCCAAGGCTGGAACCCGTCCGCCGAGTCCAGCCGCTCCACCAGCAGCGCGCGGGCCGTGACGAGCGCGCCTTCCTGCTCGCGGGCCTGCGACAGGTAGAACACGGCCGCCGGGTTGGCGGAGTCGAGGGCGATGGCCCTGTCGATGACGCGGCGCGCCTTGGGCGTGACGACCCCGCTCTCGGCGGCGATCAGCGCCTCGGCATAGCGCGACTGCACCGAGGAATCCGCCCCCTCGCGTTCGGCCATGCTGGCGAAGGCGCCGGCCGCGTCCTCATAGCGGCCCATGTTCATGTAGGTCTGGCCCAGCAGCACCCAGCCCTCGGTCGGGCCGCCCTCCGGGTCGCTTTCGAGCCGCGCCTTCAGCTCGGCGGTCAGGGCGGCGACCTGCGCCGCCTCGGCCCGCTGCGCGGCGATCTCCTCGGACGGTCGACCCGCGACCTCGGGGGCACCGATCTGGAGGTAGAGAAGCACCGCCGCCGCGGGTACGGCGACGGCCAGCAGCGCGCCGATCGCGCGGCCCGAGCCCCGGCGCTCCGGCGCCGCCTCCGTCCGGCGCGCCACCGAAAGGAGGCGGCGCTTGATTTCGATCTCGGCGCCCTCCGCCTCCGCCCCGGAGATCAGGCCCCGGTCGCGGTCCGCTGCCACCTCGGCAAGTTGGTCGGTGAGGATTGCGACGCTTCCATCGCGCCGGGTCAGGGTCGCGCGACGGCCGCCGAAGCCGAAGAACAGGAACGCGCCGCTTGTCAGGGCGAGTGACGCCAGCAAAATCCATAACGTCATGTCCGCTCGGTCTCTCCGTTGTTCGCAATCTGCATGAGCTCATGCTCTTCCTCGGGGCTCAACGCGGTCGTCTCGCCCCACTCGGCACGGGGTCGACGCCGACGCAGCGTCATGGTGACCGCCGTGGCGCCGGCCCCGAAGATCGCGAACGGCGCGAGCCACAGCACGTAGGTGGATCCCTTCAAAGGTGGGCGGAACAGGACGAAATCGCCGTAGCGGTCCACGAAGAAATCAAGCACCTCAGCGTCGCTGTCCCCATCGACGAGTCGTTCGCGCAGCAGCAGACGCATCGTGCGCGCCACGCCGGCGTTGGAGCTGTCGATGTCCTGGTTGAGGCAGACGACGCAGCGCAGCTGCTTGGACAGGACGCGGGCGCGTTTTTCCAGATAGGGATCGGCCAGCATCTCATCGGGCTCGACCGCCCAGGCGACGCCAACGGCGAGCAACAGGGCGAATACGGAGGCGAGGACGCGATGTATCATGACCGAACCGCCGCCGCTGCCAAGGCCTCCCGGATCTCCTCCTGCGCACCAGGCGCGATGATCGGGCCCACGTAGCGGAAGGTCACGACGCCGTCGGCGTCCACCACAAACGTCTCGGGCACCCCAGAGATCGCCCAGTCGATCCCGACACGACCGTCGATATCCGAGCCGATGCGCGCGTAGGGGTTGCCGAGGTCGTCCAGCCATCGGGCCGCATCCGCGGGTTCGTCCTGGTAGTTCAGCCCCATCAGGCGTACGCCCTCGTTGCGGACCAGACGCGTCAGGACAGCATGCTCGGCGCGGCAGGGCACGCACCAGGACGCGAAGACGTTCACGAGGACAGGCGCGTCGCCCCCGCGCAGGTCGGCGGCCGACAGGCCGGGCCTGCCTGTCCCCTCGACGGCCGGCAGGACGAAATCCGGCACCGGCTGCGCGATCCGTGCCGATGGCACGGCGTTCGGGTCCCGGTCCGGGTCCAGCCCCCACAGCAGGAAGCCGCCAACGGTAATCGCCAGCAGCGCCGGCAGGGCGAGGGGGATGCGCGACATCGGACTACTCCGCCGGGTGCGGGATCGCCGCTCGGCGCGCAGCGCGGCGCGGCGCGCCGATGCGAAGCCTGCGATCGGAGATTGACAGGAAGCCGCCAAGGATCAGCATGACCGAACCAATCCAGATCCAGTTGACCAACGGCTCGTAGAGGATGCGAAGCGTCCATTGCCCGCTCTCGGGGCCAATGGCGGGCTCGCCGATCGTCACATAGAGGTCGCCCGCGAACGTGGATCGGATGGCCGACTCGGTCGTGGTGCTGCCCGCGACCGGATAGGAGCGGCGTTCGGGACGCAGCCGTGCGATCTCCTGCCCTTCGCGAAGGACGCGCAGTTGCCCTTGCTGGGCCACGTAGTTCGGACCCTGCACCGGTTCGACCCCGTCGAACACGACGTCGAAGCCTGCGATCCCGACTGTCGTGCCGGGGCCGGCGAAGAGGATCTGCTCTTCTTTCCACGCGGAGGAGCCGACGAAGCCCAAAATCAGGACGGCGACGCCGAGATGCGCCAGCGTCATGCCGTGGGCCGCGCGCGGAAGTTGCCGCGCCCGGCGGGCCGCCTCGTGCCAAGGGACGTTTCCAAGGCGGATTCGAAGTGCCCATTCTCGCAGGCTTGCCACGAAAAGCCATGCCGCGATCGCGATGGAGAGGACCGCAAGGATCGGGCCGCCGGTCTGGAGATACCACACGATCCCGGCGACGATGGCCGCCGCCAGCAAGGCCAGCCGTAGCCGTTGGGCGACGCCCGCCAGGTCTGCCCGCTTCCACGACAGGAGCGGCCCCACGCCCATCATTACCACGAGCGGCAGCATGACGGGGATGAAAACGGCGTTGAAGAAGGGCGGCCCGACCGTCAGCTTCTCGCCGGTGATCGCCTCGATGAAGAGCGGGTAGAGCGTCCCCACGAGGACCGTCGCAGTCGCCGTTGCGAGCAGCAGGTTGTTGATCAGCAGTCCGGCCTCGCGGCTGACGGGGCGGAACAGCCCGCCCGGCTCCAACTGCGGCGCGCGCCAGGCGTAGAGGGTCAGCGAGCCGACGACGGTCACGCCCAGCAGCCCCAGGACGTAGAGTCCGCGCTCGGGATCGACGGCGAAAGCGTGGACGGAGGTCAGCAGGCCCGAGCGCACGATGAACGTGCCCAGCAGCGACAGTGAGAAGGTCAAGATGGCGAGCAGGATCGTCCAGCTCTTGAAGGCGTCGCGCTTCTCGGTGACGATCGCCGAATGCAGCAGCGCCGTGCCCAGAAGCCAAGGCATGAAGCTGACGTTCTCGACCGGGTCCCAGAACCACCATCCGCCCCAGCCTAGCTCGTAGTAGGCCCACCAAGACCCGAGCGCTATCCCGGCGGTCAGGCTGATCCAGGCGGCGAGGGTCCAAGGTCGCACCCAGCGGGCCCAAGCCGGATCGACCCGCCCCTCCAGAAGCGCGGCAACGGCGAAGGAGAACACGATCGAGAAGCCGACATAGCCGAAGTAGAGCAGCGGCGGATGCATCGCGAGGCCGACGTCCTGCAGCAATGGATTGAGATCCTGCCCGTCCATCGGCGCCGGGAAGACGCGGTCGAACGGGTTGGACGTGAAAAGCATGAAGGTCAGGAAGCCCACGGAGATCCAGGCTTGGACTGACAGCGTGCGCGCCTTCAGCCCCGCAGGGATATTGCCCCCCAGCAGCGCGACCCCCGCCCCGAAAATGGCGAGGATCAGTGTCCATAGCAGTAGCGATCCCTCGTGACTGCCCCAGCTGCCTGCAACCTTGAAGAGCATCGGCTTGAGCGAGTGCGAGTTCTCGACGACATTGAGGACGGTAAAATCGCTGACCACGAAGGACCGTACCAAGGCGATAAAAGCGAGCCCGATAAGCACAACCTGCAAAGTCGCGGTCGTCCGTACGCTTTCCATCCATTGAACCCGTCCCGTGCCCGCCCCCGCGATCGGCAACACGCTCTGCACGACGGCGACCGCCAGGGCAAGAATTAGGGCGAAATGGCCGACTTCCGGTATCATGTGCATGTTCCCCGCTGCCTTAGACCAGGACGTCGGGGTTTCCATCGCAGGAGGGTCAAGGCCTGACCTGCGGGATCGTCTTCACGCCTCCGTGATGGAAATCGGCTTGCCCTTCCCCGGTGGAAGGTCGGCACGGACAGAGGTGCCAATGCGGGCCTTTCCCGCCGAAGCCAGTCCACGGCGTCGCCCGTCTCGCGCCTTACCGAACCCCTGACCCCGGAACGTTCCATGACACCGCTTGCGATTTCCTTCCCCGGCATCGGGCCGGACATCTTCTCGATCGACCTCGGGGTCTTCACCTTCACGCTGCGCTGGTACGCGATGGCCTACATCGTCGGCATCCTGCTGGGGTGGTGGCTCTGTCGCAGGGCGGTGCTGACGCCGCGTCTTTGGGGTTCCGCGGGTGCGCCGGTGACTGCAGCGCAGCTGGAGGACCTCGCCACCTGGATCGTGCTCGGGGTGATCCTGGGGGGTCGGCTCGGCTTCGTCCTGTTCTATCAGCCGACCTACTACCTCGCCAATCCCGCCGAGATCCTGATGGTCTGGCAGGGCGGCATGTCCTTTCACGGCGGAATGCTCGGGGTCGCGTCCGCGCTCGTGCTTTTCCATTGGCGTCGCGACGTCCCGCTCATGCCACTTGCCGACCTTCTGGCGCTCGCCACGCCGATCGGCCTGTTTCTCGGCCGGCTCGCCAATTTCGTGAACGGCGAGTTGTGGGGCCGGTCGACCGACCTCCCCTGGGCCGTGATCTTCCCCGGTGCCGCGGCGCAGGATTGCCCCGGCGTCGCCGGCCTGTGTGCCCGACACCCGTCACAACTCTATGAGGCGGCGCTGGAGGGAGCGGTGCTGGGCGCGGTGCTGCTGTGGCTGGCTTGGCGGCGCGGGGCCTTCGCACGGCCGGGATTGCTGACGGGCGTGTTCCTAGCGGGCTACGGCACGGCCCGCGCGGTGGTCGAACTCGTGCGCCAGCCGGACGCGCAGTTCGTCGCTCCCGGCAACCCGCTGGGCTACGCCGTGCAACTGGGCGAGGTCGGGCTGACCATGGGACAGGTTCTTTCGGTGCCGATGGTCGCGGCGGGCCTCTGGCTCGTCATGCGCGCCGTTCGGCACCTGGCTCCGGGAATGGGCGAGACCAACCCTCAGTCACCTCGCACTTGACCAGAACAGGTCAGATGGCACCCTTACCGCACTAGCAGGGCGATCGGATATAGTACCGCGAGGAGGATCGGCTGGTGCAGCAAGTAGATCGCAAGGCTCCGGCGTCCCAGCAACGACAGCCCGCGCGCGACCCGGCTGCCGCCGTCGGGCAATAGGTCCAGCCACCCGCGGTCCAGTCCGATACGGGCGACGGCGAGCCCGACCAGCGTAAAGCCCGCCCAGGGAAAGACGGGCACGAAGTCGACGGATGGCACGGGTGCGACCGCAAAACCGATCCAGGCGACCGCCCGTGGGTCAAAGGCGGCATGCTGCCATGCAAGGCCGAGGGCGATCGCGGCGCATCCGACTAGCAGCTGGATCGCGACGGGCGCGCGCATGAATGCGACGCCGATCACGCTGGCCACCACGATGGCATGAAGAATGCCGAAGTAGACGAAGGCGTCACCGAGAAGCAGGCGCGTCGTTGCGGTGATCGCGATCGCGGCGGCGGCGATCTTCGCGAGGCGCAGGAGGAACGCCCGAGGCTCCACGCCGCCGCGTCCGGCAAGCGCGAGGCTGACGCCGACCAGAAGCATGAAGGTCGCCGCGACCGTCCGACCGAACGCGATCCATGCCGGATGCACGGACCAGTGCGGCGGTATCATTCCGAGGAATGTCAGATCCCAAACGAGGTGGAACAGCACCACCCCGAGGATCGCGACGCCGCGCAGGACATCCACCGCCGGATAGCGGGCGTGCCGCCTCTGGGGGCAGCCCTGTGCGAGCGAGATGTCCATCTGAGACGCCGATCCCCGAACGATGCCGTTTCGCAGCCCCTACGCGGGATACCGCGCTGGAAGGGAAGAGGTCGCACGATGGGATCGGCCGATGCCGGGGGCGGCAGGCCAAGGCAATAATGGCCCCTATCTTGACCCGACAATGCCGCTTGACCCTACCGCGGTGGAACCCGGTCGGATCGCGCCGAGGCGGCGACCGAGATGCCTGCCGGATGCATATGGAGGACCATCATGAACCCGGATGCCGGAGAAGCGCCCGAGGGCACGAGGCGCGATTTCCTTTACTACGCGACGGCCGGCGTCGGCACCGTCGTCACTGGAATGGCCGTATGGCCCCTCGTCGATCAGATGAATCCGTCAGCTGACGTGGTGGCGCTCCTGTCGATCCAGGTCGACATCTCCGGGGTGGAGCCTGGAACGCAACTCACCGTCATGTGGCAGGGCAAGCCGGTCTTCGTGCGCAACAGGACGGCGGCCGAGATCGAGGCCGCCACGGCAGAGGAGGTCACCGACCTTCCCGATCCATTGGCGCGGAACGCCAATCTTCCCGACGACGCGCTGGCCGTGGACGCCAATCGGGCGGTGCCGGGCCTGGAGACCCTTCTGGTGCAGATCGGCGTCTGCACCCATCTGGGATGCGTGCCCCTGGGCGACGGAGCCGGGGATTTCGGCGGCTGGTTCTGCCCCTGCCACGGCTCGCATTACGACGCGGCGGGCCGCATCCGCCGGGGCCCGGCGCCGGAGAACCTCCACATTCCGCCTTACGCACTGTCGGAGGACGGGCTGCTCACGATCGGCTGATCGTGGCATCTCCCGGCTTCACAAGAGGAAGCGCCAACCCATCCACACCGCCATGCCGACCATCATCAGGTTCTCGGTCAGCGACACGAAGCCCAGCGGCACCTTGCTGTCGCCACCGACGCAGGCGCATTTCAGCTCGCGCTTGTCGACGTAGACGGCCTTGAAGACGCTGACCGCGCCCACCGTGCCGATGAACAGCGCCGAGGGCACAGACAGCCAGTGCCAGACCATCGCCGTCATCAACAGGCCCGCACCCGTCTCGACCCACGGATAGACATAGCCGTAGCGCACCCACCGCTTGGCCAGCAGGTCGTAGTTGAGGAACATCGTCGAGAAGCTCTCGATGTCCTTGAGCTTCTGCAACCCCAGCAGCACCATCGAGATCGAGATGAACCAGCCCAGCGTCTGCCAGGTCAGCAACGTGTCGAAGGCGAACCAGGTGAAGGCGACGGCCAGCGCCGCGCCGACCGCGAACAGCGCGATCACCGGCTGGTAGGAGGTGTCGGAGCGTTCGGCCTCGGGCTTGCGCTTGCCGAAATGGACCATCAGCGCGTCGTAGCCGCCCACCCGCTCCTCGCCGATCCATGTCTGCGGCGTGGTTTTCACCCCGTGCCGTTCCTTGAAGGCGTCGGTCTCCTCGCGCGAGGTCAGCAGGTGGTCGTCGACCTCGAAACCCTCGCGCTCCAGCAGGTCGACAGACTTCAAGCCGTAGGGGCAGGTGTGCCCCGGCATGTCCATCCGGTAGATCGTGGCGCGCTTGGCGCCTTCGGTCGTGGTGTCCTTCGGCATGGTCGGCCTCCTCAGGTGCAGGTGTAGACGCCGCCGTATCCGGCGCGCAGGGCGGGCTCGGTCAGCAGGTCGAAGATCAGGTCGCTGCCCGCGCCGCCCTCCTGCGGCGTGACGGTCAGCCGGACGCCTTCGGCGGCGAGCACGGGCGCGCGCGTAACCTCCCCCTCGATCAGCGACACGGGCACCAGCTGGCCGGTGATCTTGATGACGCCCTCGCCGGACGCGTTCACCGCGACCACGGTCTGCTGACCTTCCGAGAAACGGAACGCGCAGGCGGGATCCGGCACGACCTGCGCGACCTCCGCGTCGGTCATGCCGCCCAGGTCCACCCCGGCCAGCGCCGGACGCGACAGCGCCTGCGCCACCGAGGCCGCGACGGGGGTCGGTCCCTCGGCCGCGCCGATGGGATAGTCGCCGCCCACCTCGCCGTTCTCGCGGATCTGGCGGATCAGCCATTCCATCTCGGCGATTTCCTTCTCCTGCGCGGCGATGATCTCGTCGGCCAGCTTGCGCGCGCGCGGGTCGGTGATCGCGGCCCGTTCGGAGACCATGATGGCGATGGAATGGTGCGGGATCATGGACTTCATCCAGCTTTCGTCCTGCACCGTGATCTGCGAGCGCACGAGCCACAGGCCGAGGGCGAAGATGGCCAGAGACGCCGCGTAGAGCGTCAGGTTTAACCAGCGGGTCTTGTACATGTGCAGCATGAAGCTGAGCATGATGGCCAGCATCGTGCCGAACATTAGCATCGACATGTAGGCCCGCGTCTCCGACAGCCAGAAGTCGCTGAGGCGGTAGATGTTCCAGTACATAAAGAAATACATGACCACGGTGGACGTAACGACCATCGCTAGCAGGTTGCCGTACATCTTCCAGTTCGGGCCGCCGTCCCCGGACTTGTCATGCGACCCCGCAGCGCCCTTGCGCGTCGTATCGTGCACCATCTCGTCCTCCATTCGTTCACGTTCAGGGCGCGTCGAAATAAAGCCCTATTGCGGGAAGAACGACTCTCCAACGCTGGAAGGTTCCAAATAGGTCGGTTCTCGTTTTGCCGAGATCACGGATGCTGTCTCGCGCGGACTGTGCCCAGTCGGAAGGCAGGTGTCTTGGGGTGTTTCGCGCAGCCCCCTTCGCGGAGCGGGCTGCGCGGATCTTGTCGGGCGTCAGAGACGGGCGTCTTTGCATCCGCTGAGCGTCTCGATGATCGGACAGTCGGGACGGTCGTCGCCTGCGCAGGTCCCGACCAGATGCGTCAGCGTGGTCCGCATCTCCTGCAGCGCGGCGATCTTGGCCTTGATCGCGTCCAAGTGGTCACGCGCGAGGCCTTTGACCTCGGCGCTCGTCCGGCTCTCGTCGCTCCACAGGGCGAGCAGCCTGCGGCAATCCTCGATCGGAAAGCCGAGCGCGCGGGCCCGCCCAAGGAAATCCAGCTTATGGACGTCGCGCATCGAGAAGGCCCGATACCCGTTATGCGATCTGGCCGGGGTGACGAGGCCGATCTCCTCGTAATATCGGATGGTCTTGGCGGGTACGCCGGTCCGGTCGGCGACTTCTCCTATGTTCATGATGGCCTCCATGCGAAGGCGGGATGGCGGGCGGAATAGGGGGACATGACGAATTCCTCGTTTCAATTGACGCAACGGATATCGATAGGGGCACCACTGGGGCGCGCCGTCAGATCACGCGCGGCGGGTCGAGGAATTCGTGGGGATCGCGGCCGGCCGGAAGACCCGGCGGGCCGACGAGAAAGGTCGAGTGGAATTCGCGCAGGACAATCGGTACCGAATGTTCCACCACGACTGCGGAGATACTTATGCAACTAGGCGAACGGTCGGTAACGTCTTGGCAGCACTCCACCGCTTCTTGCGCAAATTCCGCATAGGATTGAGATTCAACATGAACGTTCTCATGGGCATGCAGCATCCCACTCGCGCCGAGCAGGCCGGTCCACAGCAGGGCTGCGGCAAGCAACAGGGTGATGGGACGCTTCCATGCCATGACTGGAAGCTAAAGCCTTCAACCGACTATCTCAAGGGCGGGTCGGAATACTTGACCTTCCAGTAGGGGGAACCCCCATCTGTGATGTGGAACGCCGATCCAAACAGGAAACACCCCATGACCGCTCCCGCTCCCACCCGACAGGCCTTTCTCGTCGACGGCCTCAGCTGCGCCTCCTGCGTGGGCCGGGTGGAACGCGCGCTCCTGGCCGTGCCCGGCGTGGCCGAGGCGCGCGCCAACTTCGCCACCGGCCGCGCCGAGGTGACGACGGACGCCCCGGTGGACCGCGCAGCACTGGTTCGGGCGGTCGAGGGGGCGGGCTATTCCGTGCACGCCGCCACGGTCGAGCTGGAGGTGGACGCCATGACTTGCGCCTCCTGTACCGGCCGGGTGGAGCGTGCGTTGACCGCCGTGCCGGGCGTGACCGCGGCCCGCGTCAACCTCGCCACCGGCCGCGCCACGGTCGAGGGCACAGCCGCCGCCGCCGATCTGGTCGCCGCCGCCGCCGCCGCGGGCTACGCCGCGCGCGAGGCCGCGCGCGACCGGGTCCCGCAGGCGGATGACGCACGGGACGCCGAGGCGCGCGCCATCGGGCGCCGCGTCCTGATCGCGGGCGCGCTGACCCTGCCGGTGGCCCTGCTGGAGATGGGCGGCCACTTGGTCCCCGCCTTCCACGACCTGATCGCCGACACCGTCGGCATGCGCGCCAGCTGGCTGATCCAGTTCGTGCTGACCACCGCCGTCCTGCTGGGGCCGGGGCGGGGCTTCTACACGCGCGGCGTGCCCGCCCTACTGCGCGCTGCGCCGGATATGAACTCCCTCGTGGCGCTCGGCACCCTTGCCGCCTGGGGCTATTCCACCGTGGCGCTATTCGCGCCGGGCGTCCTGCCCCCGGGCACCGTCGGCGTCTATTACGAGGCCGCCGCCGTGATCGCCACGCTGATCCTGCTGGGCCGCTGGCTGGAGGCGCGGGCGCGGGGCCGCACCTCCCAGGCGATCCAGCGGCTGATCGGCCTGCAACCGCGCACCGCCCGCGTCCGGCGCGACGGCGCGGTGGTCGAGGTCACCGCCGCGCAGGTCGCCCCCGGCGACGTGGTCGAGCTGCGCCCCGGCGAACGCGCGCCCGTCGACGGCGAGGTGGTCGAGGGTGCCAGCTACGTCGACGAAAGCATGATAACCGGCGAGCCGGTCCCCGTGACCAAGGCCCCTGGCGACCCGGTCACGGGCGGCACCATCAACCAGACCGGCGCGCTGGCGATCCGCGCCACGGCCGTGGGCGCGGACACGATGCTGGCGCAGATCGTGCGCATGGTCGAGGTGGCGCAGGGCGGCAAGCTGCCGATCCAGGCGCTGGTGGACCGCGTGACCATGTGGTTCGTCCCTGCCGTCATGGCGCTGGCCGCGACGACCTTCGGCGTGTGGCTCGTGTTCGGCCCCGATCCCGCGCTGACCTTCGCGCTGGTCAACGCCGTCGCCGTCCTCATTATCGCCTGCCCCTGTGCCATGGGGCTGGCCACGCCGGTCTCGATCATGGTGGGCACCGGGCGCGGCGCCGAGGCGGGCATCCTGTTCCGGCGCGGCGAGGCGTTGCAGCTGCTGCGCGACGCGCGGGTGGTGGCGCTCGACAAGACCGGCACCCTGACCGAGGGCGCGCCCCGCCTGACCGACCTGCACCTGGCCGAAGGGTTCGACCGCGCCCAAGTGCTGGCCCGCGTCGCCGCCGTCGAGGCGCGGTCAGAGCATCCGATCGCGCGCGCCATCGTCGCCGCTGCCCGGGCCGAGGGGCTAGACCTGCCCGAGGCGGCGGGCTTCGATGGCGTCACCGGCATGGGCGTCATAGCCACCGTAGACGGCGTGGCCGTGCAGGTGGGGGCCGACCGCTACATGGCGTCGCTGGGCCATGACGTGGCCCCCTTCGCCGCCGCCGCCGAACGGCTGGGGGACGAGGGCAAGACCCCGCTCTATGCCGCCGTGGGCGGTCGCCTCGCCGCGATCCTGGCCGTGGCGGATCCCATCAAGGACACGACGCCGGCCGCCATCGCCGCCCTGCACGACCTAGGCCTGACGGTCGCCATGATCACCGGCGACAACCGCCGCACGGCCGAGGCCGTCGCCCGCCGCCTGGGCATCGACGCTGTCGTGGCCGAGGTCCTGCCCGGCGGCAAGGTGGAGGCGGTGCGCGCCCTGAAGGCCGCGCATGGGCGCCTCGCCTTCGTGGGCGACGGCATCAACGACGCGCCCGCCCTGGCCGAGGCCGATGTGGGCCTTGCCGTGGGCGGCGGCACCGACGTGGCGATCGAGGCGGCGGACGTGGTGCTCATGTCCGGCTCCCTGCGCGGGGTGCCCGACGCCATCGCCCTGTCGCGGGCCACCATCCGCAACATCCGCCAAAACCTGTTCTGGGCCTTCGCCTACAACGCCGCCCTGCTGCCGGTGGCCGCCGGCGTGCTCTATCCCGCGTTCGGTCTGCTTCTGTCGCCGATCCTCGCCGCCGGGGCCATGGCGCTGTCGTCGGTCTTCGTGCTGGGCAACGCCCTGCGCCTACGCCGCTGGTCCCCGCCGTCGCGCGCGGGCGACGGCCCGCCGCGCCCGGCCCCTTCACAAGCCGTTCCGGCGGAATAAGGCCCAGGCATCGGGCTATCCGCCTTGACCTTCCATCGCGGGAACGCCCGACGTCCGGGTCTCGAATGCCGTGCCGCATGGTCGCGGATTTCGACACCGAACCGACGAACCTCCACCGATACGCCCCCGCATCCAAGGTGACGCCATGCTCCGATCGATCGCCCGCCCCACCCTCCTACTTGCAGCCGTGTTGGCCGGATCGCCGCTCCTCGCCGACGAGATCACCCCAGAAGAGGTCAAGCGCCTGGCGCTCGAGGCGATCCTCGAGAACCCTGAGATCGTGATGGAGGCGGTGGCCCTCCTGCAAAGGCAGGAAGAGATCGCCCAGGCCGAAAGCGCCCGTTCGGCCATCGCCTCTGAAGCGGACGCGCTCCTCGCTGACGCGCCCGTGCTGGGCGATCCGGCGGGCGACGTCGCGGTGATCGAGTTCTTCGACTACAACTGCCCCTATTGCCGCCGCGCCAAGCCCATCCTGTCCGAGTTGATGTCCGACGATCCGGGGGTGCGCGTCGTCGGTCGCGAATGGCCGATCCTGGGCGAAGGCAGCGTCTTCGCCGCCCGCGCCGCGCTCGCGGCCCGGGCCCAAGATCTCTACGAGCCGTTCCACTGGGCCCTCATGGGCATGGCGGGGCGGGCCGAGCGCGGCTCCGTCCTGCGCATCGCCGAAGAGGTGGGTCTCGACGTGGAACGCCTGCTGACGGACATGGAGGCGCCCGAAATCGACGCCCACATCGCCGAGTCCATGCGGCTCGCCGACCTGCTGGGTTTCTCGGGAACGCCGTCCTTCGTCGTCGGCGAGACTCTGCTGCCCGGTCTCGTCGATGCCGAGACGTTGGCGGCGGCGGTCGCACGGGTTCGGGAGGCGCGCTGAGCGCCGGGCATGTCCACCCTTGCAAGCCTGCCGCCAAATCTCCGCCGCCGGCGCAGGTGCGCTCGCCTTCCCTCAATCCGGCTTGGTGATGCGGATCTGATGCACGACGCCGTCCGTCTCGACCCGGGCGGTGGTCTCCAGTGTCATCGGATCCAGCCGCCAGAGTTCCGCCGAGGCCGAAGAGCTGACCAGGAGACCTGGAGCCCCGAGAGCGACGTGATAGGGTTCGGTGCCCGGGGACCGCTCCAGCCGCTCGCCCGTCTCCCGGTCGACACGCACCACCATGTCGCGTTCCGTAGCCGCCACGGTCACCGCTTGCGCGTCGATCTGCACGCCATGGAGCGTGCCACCGACGTCGATAGAGGCCTCAATCCCATCTCCGGAGACCAACGCCACCGCGTCCTCGTCGGCGAGGGCCGCCGCGACGGTGCCGTCGGGCGCGAGGTCCATGTGCTTGGGTCCGCCGTCCAGCGGAACGTTCGACAGTACGATGCCGCGCGCCGCATCCAGCCTGCTGATCGTGCCGTTGCCCGCGTTCGAGACCAGGAAGACGCCCGCCTTGGCGTCGTAGACGGCGTATTCCGGCTCGGGACCGGTGCGGATCGGCCCACGGACCGACAGGTCGTCCAGATCGATGATCGACACGCCTTCGAGGCCCGGATGCGTCACCACCGCATAGCGTTCGGTCGCGTCGACCTCGACATGATGCACCATGCCGGGCACCTCGACGCGCGCCATCGGCTCGTGGTCGGCGATGCGGGCCAGGGTGACGATGCTGACCGACCCTGTGCCACCGGAGGCCCCGCCGTGATGCGCATCGTGCGCGTCGGCGTCCATGTCGGCAGGCTTGTCCATCTCCGCGGCCTCCTCGCGGGCCGTCTGGGCGAGGCTGCCGATGACCAGAAGCCCGCGCCCCGGCGCCACGGCGAGCCCGTGCGGATTCTCGACGCCGTCGACGCGACCGACGACCTCCAGAGCGTCGTTCAGGTGCAGGACGCTTCCGACGTCGCCCTGCGGCAGGAAAACGTCCGCGTGGGCGGTCCCTGCAAGGAGGCCTGCGATGAGAGTGGGAACGATGCGCATGATCTTTACTCCTGATGCGTGTTTTACGGGATGTGGGGGCTTGCCGCGCTGGAGGGTCAAGAAGCGCTTGGCGATACCGGCGGCATCTGCGTTGAGACCCCGTTTCGCCCCTAGACGCCCCGACTTCCACCCGTCCGGATTCGACGCGCTACCGAGGATAGCGGGCCCTCGGCTCATCCGGATTGTAAGGACGCGTATGACCTCAAATGAGAGCCACCCCGAATGCGGACGGACGGGCGGACCATGATGGAGCGGCACTTCGCTCTGGACCTGCCCGCCGGACGCTTCGCGTGGAACGTCCTGATGCTCAGCCTCGCGGCCCTCGGGCTTCCGCTGGCAGCATATCTGTCGCTCCGGCCCGGCGTGGCCGAGATGCTGGCGCAGGGCGGTACGACAGCCGCCCAGCTTCTGCTGCGGCAGGTCGCCTTGAACGGCGTGCCGGTGGTCTTCGCCGTGACGTGGGCGGGGTTCGTCCTGCACGGCCTGCGCTCCCGGCCCGGCGCCGCTCCACGAACCCCGTGGATAGTGATGCTGGCCGACGCGCCCCTTCGGCTGACGATCTTCGGACTCCTCCACCTCGTCGTCTACGTGCTGGCCGCGGACTGGTTCGGCTCCTTCGGGGGCGATCGCGCGACCGCCCTGCGCGTCGTAGCGCCCACGCTGGCACGCGCGGCGGCCTTCGAGAACCTATCCGGCGCCTATCTCTACGCGGTGCTTCTGGCTTCCCTGCCTGCGCAGGCCTCCGCATCTCGGCCGCCGGGCGGCAGGTGTCGGGCGGTCGCCCTTCTCGGCCTCCTCGCGTGGACGGCCCTCTGCGTCTCGGCCTTCACCGCGATCCTCGTGGCAATCGCGCGCTGACCGCGCGACGGCCGGGATCAGGCGGTGAGGAACTGGCCCATCATCCCGGCATCCTCGTGCTCCAAGATGTGGCAGTGGAACATGAAGGGCACGCCCCGTTCGGTCGTCGCCTCGATTTGAACCAGCAGATCCCGCGTGCCGTCGATCACGGCCACGTCCTTCCAACCCGTCTCCTCGGGCCGACGCGGATCGGCGATCCGGAACTTCAGCCCGTGCGCATGGAACGGATGGGCCATCGAGTCGGTCGTCACCCGCCAGCGCTCCACCGCGCCGCGGGGGGCGGTGAAGTCGACGCGCCCCGCGTCGAAGGGTTCGCCGTTGATCGCCATGACGGGCCCGCGCCCGACCATGCCCCGCGCCATCTGCAGGGGCCCCATGTTCTCCTGCAGGGCGAAACGGCGCGTGACGTCGGGGGCGGACAGGTCCGGCTCCTCCGACGTCAGGCGGGCCGGAACGGCGCCGCGCGCGGGCCGCGCGGGATCGGCGCGCAGCGTCATCAGGGCATGTGACGCGCTGCCGCCCGCCATGCCCCCGCCCATCATGCCCCCGGCCATGGCACGGGCCGTCACGCGCGGGGTCGCGGCGCCGCACGCCCCCATGTCGATCACCACCTCCGCCCGCTCGCCGGGCGCCAGCGTCACCGAGCCGACCTCGACGGGCGCGGGCAGCAGACCCTGGTCGACGCCGATCAGCACCGCGGCCCGATCGAAGGCGATGGCATGCTGCGCCGAGGTCGACGCGTTGATCAGGCGCAGCCGCACCGGACCAGCCGGGACGGCGGCCTCGGGCGCGAACTGCCCGTTCGCGAGGACGACGTCGCCGACATATCCATGCATGATCTCCATCAGGCCGGGATCGTAGATCGCGGCCCCGTCGGAGCCGAACCGCTTGTCCTGCAGGATCAGTACGAAATCGTCGACGCCCGGCGTGGACGGCAGGCCCAGTGCGTCCGTGGCGTCGTCGTCGACGATCAGCGCGCCCGCGAGGCCGGCCCAAAGGTCGGGCGCGGTGCGGCCATGCACATGCGTGTGGTACCAGAGCGTCGCCGCCGGCTGGGCCACCGGCAGCGTCGCGTCCCAGGCCGCGCCGGGCGCGATCACGGATTGCGGTGCGCCCCCGTCGGACGGCGAGGGCACGTTCAGCCCGTGCCAGTGGACCGAGACCGGCACGGGCGTCGCGTTGGCCACGCGCGCGGCGACGGTCGTGCCGCGGCGCATCCGCAGGGTCGGGCCAAGATAGGACATCGCGGCGTCCGGGGCCGAATACCCCATCGTGGCCGTAGGTGCCCCCGCGCCGAAGCGGGTCGTGCCTGCCCCGGCGCTCAGGTTCAGCGTGCCGCCCCTCGCGTCCAGTTCGGGCAACGGCCGGAACGGCGCGCCGGGCTCCGGGGTGCCGACGGTGCTGCGGCCGGTCATTCCGCCATGCCCCATCCCGTCCATCATGCCCCCGCCCATGCCTTGCCCCCGCAGGAGCGTGGGCGTGGCGAGGCCGAGGATCGCGGCTCCGCCCGTGACGATCTTGCGTCGGTTCGTTCTCAACATTCCGTCTCCTTCCGGCCCCGTGTTGTGGCCCTCGTCACCTCAGCGCTCGACCGGCAGGCCGGCCTTTTCCCAATTTTCCAGCCCGCCCTCGATGACGCGGGTGTCGTAACCCATCCGGTCCAGCGTGGCCGCCGCCAGCGCCGCCCGCGCGCCCGAGGCGCAGAGCAGATCGACGGCCGTGCCGCCCCGCATCGCCGTCAGGCGTTCGCTCGCCATCGGGCTCTCGGGGTCGGCATGGGCTTCCAGCAGCCCGCGCGGGATATGCAGCGCGTCCGGCACGCGGCCCTTCTGTTCCAACTCATGCGGCTCGCGCACGTCGAGGATCAGACCGTCGCCCGCTTCGCCGGGAGCCACCGCCGCGATCCGCTCGCGCGCCTCCGACACCAGGTCCTTCATGCTCATGCTCATGCTCATGCTCATCTTGTCGTCCTTTCCGTTGCGCCCCGGTTCAGAACCGGTTGGCGGGAATCCTGAAATAGCTATGCCCATCCGCCTCGGGCGCGGGCAGCGCGCCGCCGCGCAGGTTGACCTGCAACGCGTGCAGCATCCGGTCGGGCAGGGACAGCGTGGCGTCGCGCGCCTCGCGCGTCTTCACGAAACCGGCCTTGTCGGTCCCGCGCGCAACATGCTTGTTCTCGGCCAGATGCGTGGCCACGGTGGCCTCCCACATCGGTGCCTCGCGGTCCTCGGTGCCGTAGTCGTGGCCCACGAAGAGGCGGGTCTCGTCCGGCAGTGCCAGGATCGCCTGGATCGAGTCCCACAGTTCGGAGGCCGAGCCGCCGGGAAAGTCGGCCCGGCTCGACCCCATGTCGGGATACATCAGCGTGTCGTGCACGAAGCCCGCGTCGCCCGCGACGTAAGTGACCGAGCCCAGCGTGTGGCCGGGCGACAGCATCGTGCGGAACGCGAGGTCGCCGACCTCAAACCCCGCGCCGTCGGCCAGCAGCGCGTCGAAGGCCGCATCCACGTCGAAGGCGTCGGGCGCGTTGTAGAGGTCGCGCCACAACTCCGCGATCTCGCGTACCTTTTTGCCGATAGCATTCGGCACGCCGGTCCGCTCGCGCAGCCAGTGCGACGCCATCAGGTGGTCGGCATGGGGATGGGTGTCAAGGATGCGTTCCAGCGTCAGGCCCCGATCCGCGATCAGGGCCAGCACGCGCTCGGCGCTCTCGGTCGAGGTCCGGGCGCTGGCGGGGTCGAAGTTCAGCACGACGTCGATCGCCACAGCTCGCCTCGTGCGCGGACAGGCAGCGACGTATTGCACCGAGCCGGTATCGGCCTCGTAGAGGCCCCAGACATCGGGGCTGCCCGGGCCGGTGGACGGGGAATGGCGGGTCAGGTGCTGATGGTCGGTCATGGTCCCTCCGGCGTTCGTGCGGCGCGGGCTCGTCTTCGGACGGGCAACGCGCTAGCTTCCCCACATGAACAAATTAGAAGCCTCTAATGTTCCATCAGACCCCCCGGACGACACGATGGCCGCGCTGGAGGCGCGGGCCGCACATGTCGCCGCGCGGCTGGCCGAGGCGGCGAACCCCAAGCGGCTGCTGATCCTGTGCCACCTCGCGGGCGAGGGGCTGGACCCGGCCGGGCCGCCCGGCGAGGCCTCCGTAGGCGAGCTGCAGGCCGTCACAGGCCTCGGCCAGTCAGCCCTGTCGCAGCATCTGGCGCGGCTGCGCGCGGCGGGCATGGTGGCCACCCGCCGCGACGGCCAGACGATCCTGTACCGGCTGGGCGACAACGAGACATTCGCCTTGATGCGCGCCCTTCATGACACGTTCTGCGATCCTTGACCGGCGGGCCCTGACCGGCGCACCGCGCGGGTCAGGCCGGGGCGTCTCGGTCCCGCGCCGCCACCTCAACGGTCACATGCGCCATCCCGGTTGTCTTGCGCACCCGGTCCTTGACCGCGCGACGCACCCCGTCGGCATCGGCGCCGGGGGCGGTCTCAACCTCCAGCGTGGCCATCGGCCGCTCCTGCGTGATCGACCAAGCGTGGACGTGGTGGGCACGGGCGACGCCGGGCACCTCTGCCTCCAGGTCGGCGGCGACCGCGCGCGCGTCGAACCCCTCGGGCGCGCCCTCCAGCAGGATGTGCCCGCTCTCGCGCACTACGGCCCAAGCCGAGCGCAGGATCAGCAGCACGACCAGCACCGACAGGATCGGATCGATCGGCATCCAGCCCGTCCAGAGGATGACCAGCGAGGCGATGATCGCAGCGACCGAGCCCAGCAGGTCGCCCAGCACGTGCAGCGCGGCGGCCCGGACGTTGAGGTTGTCGCCTTCCGCCCGGGACAGCACCCAGAACGCCAGGACGTTCACGAGAAGGCCGCCCACCGCCACCCAGAACATCAGCCCGCCCAGCACCTCGGGGGGGTCGCGCAGCCGCTGGACGGCCTCGAACAGGATCCAGGCCGCGATGGCGAACAGGCTGATCCCGTTGACGAAGGCCGCCAGCACCGAGAAGCGGTCGAACCCGTAGGTCCGCTTCCAGTCCGCAGGCCGCCGCGCCAGCCGGAAGGCCAGCCAGGCCAGCACCAGCGACGTGAAGTCGGTCAGCATGTGCCCCGCATCCGCCAGCAGCGCGAGCGACCCCGAGACGAGGCCGCCCACGACCTCCGCCCCCATGAAACCGCCGGTCAGGACGGCGGCGATGGCGATGGCGCGCTCCTTCGAGCGCCGCGCCCCGGGCGGGTCGTCGGATGACAGCGTCGGCCGGTGAGAATGGCCCGCGTGGCCGTGATCGTGCGATTGTTCCTGGCCCATGACGACCTCCTCCCGAAGCGAACGCGCGGGCGGCGCGAAAGTGCCACGCCGCCCCCCCAGATGCCCTGCCCCCCATCGGGGATGCAACGCGTCGACGACGAAGGGATGGGCATGGGCGCGGCCGCCGGCCAGATGCGGATGGTCCATGGGCAGATCGGGATGGGCGTGCGGCAGGACGTCGGGCGCGCCGCCGGGCCAGAGCCGGACGGCCAGCGCCAATCCCGCCGCCGCCAGCGCCGCCATCGCAACGAACGCCGCGTCCAGCCCCGCCCCGGCGCCCAGCCGTCCGGCGAGCGGGTAGGTTAGCAGCCAACAGGCATAACGTGGCGGGACGTTCCGCTACATCGATTCGCATCAAGAACTCAGTCTTCCTCCGCCTGCTCCTCGCGTCTTTGGAGAGAGGTGATCACATGGGCAAGACGGCGTAGCAGGTCGTCGTATGTCAGCACATCGACCATGTTCGCGTACTGCCGCTTGATTACATCTAGATCGAGTCGGTGATCGCGAGGCCGCCCCTTCACCATGCGATCTTCGGGATCACGACCCATAATAATGAGGCCCTTGGGGTTCGCTATGCGGATCGAGAGATCTTCGGGAAGCACGTCGCGGTAGCGGTTCGTCAGCGTCCGCTCGCCTTCCACCCCCCATTTTGAGAGGTGGAACAGATACTTCTCGGTCTGCATGACGGTGCCGGTCAACTCCCGCGTGGGGATAAAGTTGTCGCGATAAAGCGTGTGACCGAGGACCGCGGCCGCATCGGGCTTCTTGATCTCGATCACGTCGAGCGCGCCACCCGCGTCGACCAAGCACAGGTCGATCTCGCGCTTGGTTGGGCGCGCCGGGTTGGAATAGACGTCCCGCACGGGAACGCTTTCGAGAACTGCAACGTATTTGGGGAACAGCAACAGGATCACCTTGGTGATCATTCGCTGCCAATCCGCCTCGCTGCGACCGGTCTCCTCCCCCAGCCACCGCGTGATGAGATCGCGGAGGTAGACGTATTTTTCGATCTCGAGCCGTATGAGATCGGCCTGCGCCAGCGGGGCACTGCTGACGACTGACGCCCGGCGGTCTAGGTACCGCTGATAGGCCTCCTGCGCGCTGCGCATCGGTTGAAGCACCTCCCCCACGACGGTCTCTACGCGCGCCTGCGCGTATCGGTTGAGTTCGCCGGTGGTGGGGAACCTCGCTTGGAGGTCGCTGAATAGTTCGGGTGAAATCGCGCCGGCGTGGATCTCGGGGTCGCCGATCACGATGGGGCCGTCACCGTCGACAGACTTGGCCACCCGCCGGAAAATGCTGACGTTTCGTTCGGCCGCGAATGTCTTGCGTTCGAGCGGTACGGTATCGGCTTGGAGCCAGACGTCGTTGGGGATGTCGAGGATGCGACCAAGGATGCGGTGGTACCCACCTGTCGTTCTTGCAAAAATGAATTTGAGCGGTCCCGACGTCTCATCGTCGTCCTCATGTCCCGACGCGCGGTCGAGGAGAGCGTTCGCACTGATAAGGTCCGTACGTCTGAACTTGAACACCCGGCTGACGCGCACCTCACCGGATGTTTGCAGCTCGCGCAGCACCCATGCGACGGTACCAAAATCGGGCGTATATTCTAGGATGATGCATCGTGTTTTGGTGACGAAGCAAAGCAGAACTGTTTTCCTCTTGGATCCCGGGCGAACGATAGAACGTCTGTAAGTCCGCTGAAATAGCCGGAATTGGGTTTAGCGCCGTTATATTTGAGTGCGCCCTCACGAGAAGTCGGGGTGAAACGCCCTGCTCTGCGGACCGCGTTTCATTGGAGTTGTTTCCTTGCTCGTGCGACGCGCCCATAGTGGGGTCTGGACCCATATGGGACATCTGCGGCGACGTTCATGCACAGCTACGAGACGTTCACTCCGCGGCCCCTGCCCCCACCGTTTTTGTTCGGGCCAGCACCCGGTAGACGGTCGGTCGGGAGACGTCGAAGACCTCGGCGAGGTCGGAGATCGAATACGCCCCCGTGTCGTACATCCGACGCAACTCGGTCTGACGGCGGTCCGATAGCTTCGGCTTCTTGCCCTTCAGCTTTCCCTTGGCGCGGGCCACGGCCATGCCCTCCTCCGTCCGCATGCGGATCAGATCCGCCTCGAACTCGGCGAAGGTGGCGAGGATGTTGAAGAACATCCGCCCCATCGGATCGGTGGGTTCATGGACGGAAGCGCCCAAGGCGAGTTTCACGCCGCGTTTCTCGAGCTCGTCGGCGATGGCGCGGGCATCGGGCACGGAGCGGGCGAGCCGGTCGAGCTTGGGGACCACGAGGGTGTCACCCTCCCGCACGGCGGCGAGGGCTTGGCCGAGACCAGGGCGGGCGCGGTTCGCGCAGGGCAGCCCGTAATCAGTGTAGATGCGGTCCTCGGCCACGCCGAGGGCGATCAGCGCGAGGTCTTGGCCGCGCGCAGTCGTCCAGACCGCCCGTCGAGGTGTCCGATGATGGATCGCCTTACGGACACGGCCCAAAGCTGCCTTTCGGCCTCGATCAATGCTGCGTGGCCGCAAGCCTGGAAGCCAACGTTCGGCTGACATCGCAGCAAAGTCTAGGCAACGATGGTAGCGAGCCGACCCCGGACGCGACCTTCTCATGCTGCGATTGCAGCTTCCACCGCCGCCATTCGTGGTAAGTGCACATCCAAGGCTGCATGCAAAAAAGGTGACTTCTGGTCGGGCATAGCTGTTGAAAATCCGCCTCAAAATGGACATCTTGCGTTTGAGAGAATTTGAATAAAAGGTTCAATATGAACGCTGGTGCGGACACAGGATACGGGTATAACGTCGCGATTGAAAAACTCGCTGAAGAATTGGCTGTACCGCAGGATCGCTTCGATCAAGCCGAAAGACGCTACAAAGACCTTGGCGAGTTTTTGCATCGAGATGATTCCAAGGTTCGTGATTATGATCCCGATGTCTATATCCAAGGCTCTTTCGCGCTCGGAACACCGATTAAGCCGACATCCAAGGACGAAGACTACGATCTCGATATCGTTGTCTCGTTCCGGTCTCTGACGAAAGCGCAAATTTCCCAAGCAGATCTTCGCGCGCTTTTGCGGACTGAACTCAAGGCGTATCGCGATGCTCGAGGGATCAAGAATGAGGTAAGTGATGAGCCTAGACGATGCTGCACCTTGATCTACGCAGATGGTGCGCAATTCCACATGGACGTATTGCCGGCTGTGCCGAATGAGGCGAACATGCGTGCCGTTCTTTCTTCCTACCTCGCGGATCAGGCGCTTGCGGAAGGTGCGATTGCCATCACCGATAAAGACAAGACTAGCACATACCGTGTCATTACGGATGATTGGCCCCGAAGCAATCCCAGGGGCTTTGCTGCATGGTTCAAGTCAAGGCAGATCGAACAGCTGAACGAACGTCGCAGGGCATTCCTCGATGCCCAAGGCAAAGTGACAGCGAGTGTGGAGGACGTCCCGGTATTTCGGGTGCGAACACCTCTCCAGTCAGCCATCATGATCTTGAAGCGTCACAGGGATGAGTGGTTCGCGGAGCGGGATCCGGAGCTGAAGGTTATCAGTGTGATCCTCACGACGCTCTCGACTCATGCCTATGCAGGCGAAGCAAGGGTATCAGATGCAATTGCCAAGATTCTGAGGGACATGCATCTAGCAATCGAAGAATTGAATGGGTTGTCGTGGATCGCCAACCCTACGGACCCTTCAGAGAACTTTGCGGATCGGTGGGAAAAATTTCCCGAGCGCCGGGACTCCTTCTTTGCGTGGCTTGAGGCTGCTCGAACGGATTTTGGTGCCGTTCAAAGGTTCAGTGATACGAATATCGTTCTGAATGAGCTCTCACGGAACCTTGGCAACACCCTTGTTGAAGGTGCCCGCTCGAGGGTAGCGGCATCTGCGGGTTCACGTGCGGCATCGGTGGCTCCTGCCGCTGCGGCCGGGGTTTCTGCGCCGGGTCTCGTTTTTGGTGGTGAAGATCGGAGGCCGACGGAGCCAAAAGGTTTTGGTTGATGGAGTTCACAGCTGGCGAGGCGCGGCTAATCCGTGAGTGCGAAGAGCTCGCTAGCCTAGCCACGGCATCAGCTTGGCTGGAAGAATTGCAATTCGGCAAGAACGCCGATGGCCTGCTTACCTGGTCGTTTATTCTGCTCGTCGGTGATCGTCGCATTCCATTGCGGCTGGTTTTCCCAGCACTCTTTCCAGATCTGCCACCATTTGTACTTCCAGCCGACAGCTCAGTCCGGCTATCGCAGCACCAATACGGCGAGGGTGGCGAGCTATGCCTCCAGTATAGACCGGATAACTGGCATCCCGACTGCAAGAGCGCGGATGTAGTAAGGAGTGCCAAAGCACTTCTTGAAGCGACCCCAAAGGACGATGGTTTCTCGGACGTGGAAAGCGCTCATCCTGCCGACTTACCCTCGCTGCTCTCTGGGTGTTCCCGGCGCTTCATGCTACCGCCTGACACCGTCCGCCTCTTAAGGTTGCGCCTTGCCGGACACGCAACCGATATTCGTATGACTTTGGAGCGCCGGGTTGGGGCTTCCGAAGTCCTTGTTGCCCGCATTGCGAGCATCGGGCTGGATTCTGGCTTGCGCGTGCCGATTGATGGTGCGGGATTTGGGGGAAGGGTAGTCCCTGGGGTCCTATATCGATTACCCGACATTCAGCATATTCCAGATCTGCAGCCCGAAGAACAGAAAGAGCTTCTGTACCAGCACCTGCCTTCTTGGCTGCGAGAATGGATAGAAGGCGCCGGCGACATGTTGGTGGTCATGTCAAATGGCAAACGGGAGGTATTACTGCGTGTCCGGCACAACGGATCGAAACGAATGATTGACCTGTTTCATACCTTTGAACCCCCAAAGGCTAGAGAGCGCCGAGTCCACGGCAAGATGTTTCGAGAATCTAGCATCTGCATCATCGGCGCAGGTTCGCTGGGATCAAAAGTGGCGGCCAGTCTTGCGCGCGAAGGCGTCGGTCATTTCATGTTGCTCGACAATGACATTCTGTGGTCCGATAACTTGGTTCGAAACGAACTTGATGAAATGGACGTGGGGCATCACAAGGCAGTTTCTCTTAAGCACCGATTGCTGCGAACAAATCAGGCAGTGAAAGTCGGTGCCTTGGGTATGAGTCTGACGTCTCAATCCGCTGTCCAGCATATTGCTCAGCTGAGCGAGATCATCAGCACTTGTGATCTCGTCATCGATACTACGGCTGATAGCGGAGTGTTTCGAATGGCAGCGGCCATTTGCACGCAGAAACTTAAACCTCTCGTCTGGGGACGAGTCTACGCGGGTGGACTCGGAGGTCTGATTGCACGAAGTATCCCATCTGAAGATCCGCCACCGCTGATCGCTGCATCTCAATTGCGTGCATGGTGTGACGAAAAAGGCATGGCACCGCCAGAGGGCCGCGAACATAGTTACGGAGTACAAGGCGATGACGACGATGAGCCCTTATTCGCCTCTGACGTCGATGTAGGGGTCATTGCCAACAGGCTGGTTCGTCATGCCCTGGACGCCATTTCAACAACGGAGATTAGAGTTCATCCGGAACCTGCATACTTTATCGGCCTTCGCAAAGGCTGGATCTTTGATCATCCCTTTGACACCTATCCGGTCATTTTCGGTCCTACCGACGGATGGGTAATAGACAGCACAAGTTGTGCAGAAGAGGGCGTTGAACGCGTCATGACTCACCTTGGATTACAAGATGACGCTTAGCCTCACAGTCCCACGCTCGCAGCTTGCCAAACTGCAGATCCACCTTAAGCAAGGCGGCAACCGCGAGATCGGCGGGTGGTTGGTTGCAGAACAGACAGCTCCGGGAAAATTTGAACTCGTCGGTTTCACTGTCGATCTTGAGGCAGGGACACGAGATCGTTTCGATAGTTTGCCTGAGCCGCACTCACAACAGATGGATTGGATCTTGCTGGAGAATAGTGGTCGCGCTGGTCGGGTTGACTATCTTGGCGAATGGCACTCGCACCCGACATTCCCACCAATACCTAGCGAGATCGACTTGGCCTCGATGACGGATATGATCGAAAACAGCGGACCTTCGTTTGCGGCGTTGGTCATCGTGCGTCTAATGGGCAACGCCTCGATTACGGCGACCATCACCACGTTTCAACGTGGCCAATTGCCCGAGCCCGGCCAGCTGATAATTGCAGATGTAGTTCCAGAAGCAGGATTTGTCGAAGGCTGGCGAGCGCGGGAACTTTAGCATCATTCGATAGTCGGGAATCCGTTGGCTACTCGTTTGACCATTCAATCATAACCCGCTGTGGCGGCACCATTCAAAATGGAGCGGAAAATTGTCTAGTTCAAATATCCCACCCAAGATACAGACCCAGTTGTGGGCTTTGGCGGCGGGTCGATGTGAATTTTCAGGATGCAACAAGCTCCTTGTCGGGGATCTAATCGCTGGCAAGGAAGATGGAAAGTTCGGTTTCATCGCGCATATTGTGGCAGATAGCGATAATGGTCCAAGGGGTGATAAAGTCCGTTCGCCGCTCCTCGCCCGCGACATCAGCAACCTGATGCTGACGTGCCCCATCCATCACAAGGAAATCGACGTAGACCACGTGGACGACTATCCGGAAGAAACGCTTGTGGCAATGAAGCGCGTGCACGAAGAGCGGATCGAGACCGTAACAGATATGGACGCTGATCGCGCAGCTCATGTGCTCCGTTTCGCGGCAACTATCGGCCAGATGGACTCATTGGTTTCCACCAAAGCCATCTTTGCCGCCATGCCACCCGACAGACATCCGGCAGAGCGACGAACCATCGACATCGAGCTGAATTCCGAAATCAAGGATGATGAGCCGGAGTTCTGGGGCATGCAAAGCGCGCATCTGCATCGTCAGTTTCAACGCAAGGTGAAGGAGCGGATAGAGCAGAAGGAAATCCTTCAGTTGAGTGTGTTTGCGCTTGCTCCGCAGCCTCTTCTCATCGAGCTCGGTACATTGCTAGGTGACATCATGCCTGTATCTGTTCACCAAAAGTACCGCGAGCCATCTACTTGGAAATGGCAACTCCACCAGCCGTCGATAAATTTCAAAGTTGGCGAGTATTCTGGGCCGAAAGACGTACCAGTCGCCCTCAAGCTGGCGCTCAGTGCGACCGTCGATGATCAGAGAATTCGCTCGGTTCTGGGCGATAACGCTGCAATCTGGTCGATCACGGCAGAGGATCCTCATAACGACATCATGCGAAGACAGGACGATCTTGCAATCTATAAGACTCACCTTCGCAGGATCTTTGATCGGATCAAGGCCCACCACGGCGAGGATGCGACTATCAACGTATTTCCTGTTCTTCCGGCTTCCGCAGCTGTCGAAACGGGTCGCTCACGAATGCCCAAAGCCGATCTGCCTTTGGTGATCTACGATCAAAAACCGGGGAAGGGATTCGAGCCAACGATCAAGATTAGCGCTTAGGCCATTGTAAATCACCGAGCGCAAATTTGTCATACCATCGCGGAATTCGTCGCCTCTCTTCTACTCAGCTCTGCGTTCGCCAAATCAGTAGACGACGGGCACTAGCGCCGTATCGAGGTTTCATATAATGGAATTCCCTTTGGCGAATACCAGGCATGTTGATCAATTATTGGAAGACCTGGTTGAGGAGCTTCAGGTCCCGTCCGGTCGGTATGAACAGGCTGAGCGCAGTTACAAGTCGCTCGGCGAGTGGTTGCACCGGCCAGACTCGACTGTTCGGGATGACAGTCCCGACGTGTATGTCCAGGGTTCATTTCGGCTGGGGACTGCAATACGGCCCGCGTCAGACGAAGAAGACTATGACATCGATATGGTCTGCCGCCTCGATTACGAGAAGTCGGCACTGACCCAGGCGGAGCTGAAACGTCGCGTCGGCGTCGAGGTCAAAGCCTATGCCCGGCGTTATGGCATGAGCAAACCCGAAGACGGGCGCCGCTGCTGGACCCTGGTCTACGCAGACGGTGCACAGTTTCACATGGATATCCTGCCTGCGGTACCCGACTTCGAGAAGCGGCGCTATCTGAGTGAGGCGGGTCCCACGCTTGCCCGACTGGGGTCAACCGCGCTCGCGATCACAGACAACGAACACGACGGCTTCCGACAGGCTGGCGGCCGCTGGCCACGAAGCAATCCCAAAGGCTATGCGCTCTGGTTTCGCGATCGGATGGGCCAGGCGTTCAGAAGTCGAGCTCTCAACGAGGCACGCAGGATGCAGGCCAGCGTTGAGGATGTTCCGGCATGGCGGGTGCGTACCCCTCTGCAGGGCGCTATCCAGATCCTAAAACGTCATCGCGATCTAATGTTCAGCGACCGGCCGGATGACAAGCCGATCTCTATCCTGATCACCACCCTTGCCGCACATGCCTATAACCAGGAAGAACGTCTCTCCGATGCGCTGTTCTCGATCCTTCACGGAATGGACCGGTATATTACCCGTCGCAACGGCGTGGACTGGGTCGAAAACCCAGCCGACCCCGAAGAGAACTTTGCTGACAAGTGGGAAGAGCACTCTGAGCGCCGGGATGCATTCCATGAGTGGCTTCAGCAGGCCCGCAGCGATTTCGCATCGGCACATCAGGCGCTCACTGCAGACGGTGTCGGTGCGGTCCTCAGCGAACGCATGGGGCAGGGTCTGGTCGAACGCGCACTGGGGCGTCGCAATCCGGCCAAAAGGCCGGGTGTTGCCGGGCGCCTGGTCCGTGCGGTGAATCTCGTCCTTGCGCCAGCCTACATGCGAAAGCCGCGATGGCCGCAGGCTGCGGAAGGCCGCGTCAATATTCGTGCGGCGAGCTTTACGCAGCAGGGATTCAGGCCGCAGAACTTCGTGAGCAAAGGCGCGCCGCTTCCCAGAAATTGCAGCCTGCGTTTTGAGGCGGACACGACGGTGACCGGGCGTTTCAAGGTCTACTGGCAGGTCGTGAACACCGGGCGAGAAGCTGAGGATGCGGATTGCCTGCGTGGGGGCTTCAGCCCGGACGCGGCAGTCCGGGGTGGTCTGTCCCATTCCGAGAGCACCCTCTATCGGGGCCAGCACAGTATCGAGTGTTTTATTGTGAAGAATGGCAAACTGGCCGCGCGCAGCGGTCAGTTCATCGTGAATATTGGCTGATCCGGAGGCCGCATACATGTCTTTCTGGCGCAAACATGGTGACCGGTTTTTCGACGGATTTATAACCTATATCTTTCGGATCCCGTCCTGGCCTTCGAGGTTGTTGCGTGCCGGAGTCGCTTTGATCGTCGCTGGGTTGAGTGTCGGCGGGCTGGCCGGTGATCTTTCCTGGATCGATGCGGACCGGGTCCTGCGGCTGGCCGTGCAGGCGGATGGTGGCGGGTTATCGGTCTACTGGTCCCAAATTACCGTCTTCCTCGGCATTCTGCTCCTCGCTGCGGGGGGTATCCTTGGTGTGATCGATCACATCGCTGACCGACGGCAGCTCAGAAAGCAGAGCGTGGTTGTGCTGGAGCACCGCGGGTTGCACCAGACCGTTGATACCCCCCTTGCCCCTGCCGTGCCGAAACGCCTGAAAGGCCGTATCGATGTCCTTCCAATCGATCACCGGCAGTCTACCTCAACGAGTCAGATCATCAGTCCCGACGACGCACTCTCGCAGATTGCCGGGTTGCGGCAACAGCTCCGGCAGAAGCGCGACGCGGCGGGTTCCGGCAACGTCAGACTTGTCTACGGCGGTATGGCGCCTGTGCCGCTGACATTCCTGACCGGTATGATGGTTGGCAATGAAGCTAGTCTTACAGTGATGGACTGGGATCGTTTTGCAGAAAAATGGCGCGAACCTGACGGCGCAGATGACGGAGACCGGTTCGTCATTTCCGGGATCGACGGCCTGAAGAACAATATTCTGGAGGTAGCTTTGGCCGTCGCTGTTTCCTACCCTTCGGACGCAGACGGTATTAAGGCGACTCTCGGTGATATGCCTCTGATCCGTCTCGCTTTGCCAACTCTGAGCACGACGGCGCACTGGTCTGCTGACAAGCAATCAGCCATGGCGAAACATTTCACTGATCTTCTGGGCGATCTCATGGCGAAAGGGGTCAAACGCGTCCACCTTTTCATCGCAGGCCCCAACAGCGTTGTATTCTGTCTGGGTCGGCACCTTGATGACAGGCTGCATCCCGAGGTGCGCGTCTACCAGTACGAGCGCTCGGCATCGCCACCATTTCCCTGGGCGATTAAGATGCCGACCCATGGGCAGAGTGCCGCGCTGATCGTCAGAAGTGACGCGATACCAATTCCTCCCGCAGCCACCTGACCATTTACCGGTGTCTTGCGGCGAGCAAAGCACATCGTGAGCGATGAGCGAGCAGGCTCTGGTGCGGAGCGCTACGGACTAGAAACTCCTCTCAGGAGCCGCCCCTGAAGGTCTGAACTGATGCGGTGGATGCCCCCGCCCCTGGAGCCGGACGGCGTCACGTATGCCATGACGTGTGTGGATGCCCCCTGTTTGGCAAGCTTGATCTTCGCGGGTCGGCGGGGTCTTCGATCGGACGTGTGTCAGGCCTCAGAATGTGGCCTTCGATGACGCCACGGGCCGGTATGCTGTTCGGATGGCGGGGTTCACATCGGTTCAGAGAGCTGCAAGCGCTCGAGCCCCGGGTCTGAATGTCCCTGCCATGAACTTCGAAGTCCGTATCACCTACTCCTCGTCGATCGCTTGCCCCGGCCTTTCGGCCATGTCGTGCCGTCGCCCGGTCGGGCTTCGGTCACGCCATTCTGTAATCCTCCTGCTTCGTCGTGACGGCCCAGATCATCCGGGCCATTTTGTTAGCCAGCGCGACGGCCGCGACCATCTTCGGCTTTCGTGCCACGAGGGCGGCGAGCCAGCGGTTCGGGCTGCCGCCCTTCCGGACTACCCAGCGGATTACGCTCATGGCGCCGACGATCAGCAGGCGTCGGATATCAGTCTGGCCCATCTTGCTGACCGACCCGAGCTTCGTCTTCCCGCCTGTCGATCTCTGCCGCGGCACGAGGCCCAGCCAAGCCGCGAAGTTGCGCCCGGTGTCGAAGGTGTCGAGATCTGGCGCAAAGGCCGCGACGGCGCCCGCGGTCACCGGCCCGATCCCAGGAATGGTGCACAGCCGGCGCAACTCCCCATCGGTCTTCGTCGCCGCCTCCAGTTCGGCCGCGAGCCGCTCGATCACCTCCGTGAGGTTCGCGATCTGCTCAAGGTAGACCGTCCCCATCTCCCGGACCGGGCCAGGCAGGTCCGTGGTCTCATCCGCGAGGGCGTTCTCCAGCAGCTTCAGGCTGGCCGGCCCCTTCGGCGCAACCAGTCCGAACTCCGCGAGATGGCCCCGCAGGGCGTTGATGAGCTGCGTGCGCTGCCGGACGAGGCACTGGTGCGTGCGGAACGCGACTGCGCGAGCTTGCGTGTCCACGCTCTTCACAGCCACGAACCGCATCGTCGGGCGCATGGCCGCCTCCGCGATGGCCTCCGCGTCAGCGCGATCGTTCTTCTGTCGCTTCACGAATGGCTTCACGTAAGCCGCCGGCACGATCCGAACCTCATGGCCGTGTGCCTGCGCGACCCGGCCCCAATGGTGCGACGTCGCGCAAGCTTCCATCGCCACCACGCAGGCCGGCCGCTCGGCGAGCAATGCCGCCAGCCGCGTCCGCGACATCGCCCGGTTCGATAGGACCGCTCCGTCCGCCCCAACAGCGCAGACTTGGAAGCTCCCCTTCGCCAGGTCGATCGCCAACATGCTAATCTTCGTCTTCATCATCGGTGTGCCCTCCACATGGTTCTATAGAACCGTCATGGCATACGTGACGCCGTCCGGCTCCAGGGGCGGGGGCATCCACCGCATCAGTTCACTCATCCGCCAGCCCCCTCCCATGGGTTCACGACTTCGATCCCGCATCCTCCAAAATCGCGGGTGTTCCGCGTCGCCACCATCGCCCCATGGGCCCGCGCCGTAGCCGCGATCTGGCAGTCGGGGAAACTGATCGGCCGTCCCGCAGCCCGCCTCTCGGCGAAGACGGTCGCGAAGGCCACGGCCGCTGCGCCGTCAAAGGGCAGCACCCGGCCGGCGAAGTCCTCCGCCACCATGGCGTCGATCGCCCCGCGCAACGCGTCGCGCCGCCGTCCTTCGGGCAGGATCGCGACGCCGCGGCGCAGTTCGGCCTCGCTGATCGCGCTGAGGTAAAGGGAAGACGGGTCTTGTCCCTCGAACCACTCCAGGACTACCCGCGCGGGGGCTGGCCGCATCAGCTCTGACACGACGTTGGTGTCGATCACGATCACGGCGCGTCAGTCGAAGTGTGGCGGCTCGGGCATCGGCTCGCGCGGCGGGAGGTCCAGTTCGGCCCCGCCCAAGGCGGCGAATCGCTGGTGGATTGCCTTGCCTAGGTTTGCGGACGGGGGCGCGCGTCCGACAGCGCGTCGTAGGATGTCGCGTGCCTCCTCCTCCATGGACCGGCCATGCTCGGCGGCGCGCATCCGCAGGCGCTGCTTGACCGCGTCGTCCAAGTTGCGAATCGTGATGCTGGCCATGTCAATCTCCGAAGCTTGGAACGAACTTAGGGTGTGATTGCAGTGCAATCAACGCTCGTATTCGGACAGCGGTCAGCGGGGAGGTTTGCGGGCAGAGCCTGTTTGATCTGTGGTTGCTGCGAACGACGGCTTCCCGACCATCTTCCAAGTCACCGTAGGTTCGGGGCGTCCCGCCGCGCGGGACCGGGTTCTACTCGCTGCGCTCCCCGAGCCGCGCGGGGCGCGTCTCGGCCTTCGGTGACGATCCCTTCGCCGGATGTGCGGCACCGGTTGAGAGAACCGACCACTGGCCGCGCTCCCGTTGGAAGGGTGGAAAAGAAAGAGCAAAGGCTGCCGCCTTTCCGGGTGTTCACGCACCCGAAGAAAGGACGAGGCCGATGCCCCGCACCAACCGCAAGACCCTCCGCAGCACTCATCCCAGGGCTGACGCGGCCCAACTCATTACCGACGAGATCGTGACGCTGCTGGAAAGGGGCACCCTGCCCTGGCGCCAGCCGTGGCGCATTGCGGGCGGCGGGGTGCCGCTGCGCCACGGGGGTGAGGGCTACCGGGGGATCAACGCGTTCCTGCTCGGCATGCGCGCGGCGCTGATGGGCTACACGTCGCCCTACTGGATGACCTTTCAGCAGACCCGGGCGATGGACGCCTGCGTGCGCAAGGGCGAGAAGTCCAGCGTAGTGGTCTACTACGGAACGGCAAAGGCGAAGGATGCAGGTGGGAATGCCGAGGGCGAGTGTTCCCCATCCGACGAAAGGTCCGACGGTACGGACAGCTACCGATTTCTGAAGTCCTACCGCGTGTTCAACGCCGCCCAGATCGACGGGCTGGACGCGCGGTTCCACCCCGAGCCCGAGGGCGATCCGACGGACGGCCCCGAGCCGATCCCCGCCTGCCATGCCTTCTTCGACGCGATCGGCGCGGAGGTGGCCGTGGGCGGTGACCGGGCCTGCTACGTGCCCTCGCTCGACCGTATCCACATGCCGCCGTTCCAGCGCTTCGACAGCGGCGAGCGCTACTACGCCACGCTCGGCCATGAGCACGTACACCGCACCAAGGCCCCGGACCGTCTCGACCGCTCCTTCGGCGCCTCGACCTTCGGCAACGAAGCCTATGCCAAGGAGGAACTCGTGGCCGAGCTAGGCGCCGCCCTCCTCGGACAGCGGCTAGGGTTCACGGCGGATCATTTGGAGGACCACGCCGCCTATCTCGGATCCTGGTTGAAGGTGCTCCGGGCCGACAAGCGCTTCCTGTTCCGCGCCGGCGCGCATGCACAGCGTGCGGTGGACTGGATGGTGGAGGCGGCCGCGCAAGGCGGGGTGACGCTCGACGCGCCGGGTGGTGCCGGGGATGTCGAAGAGACCGAGCCGCACACAGCCGTAGCGGCCTGACCGCCCTGCCATCCTTTGACTCAAGGGCCGCTTCCGCGAGGGTGGAGGCGGCCCTTTTCGCATGTGCGACCAACAGCATCGGAAAGGACCCCGCCATGGGATGGACCACCTACGCCGCCTACCGCTCCCCGAAGACCCGCGAGGAAGAGCGGGGCGAGATTGTCGACCTCTATACAGACTTGGCCCCAGACGCGCCCTATACGGCCGAGTGCCTCTTGGCCTCGAAGGTCGGCAGTGTCTGGTACCTTGCCATCCGGCTGACCCCGAAACCCGGCCGGGAGACGCCCGAGCCCCTCATGCGCGGTTACGTGCCCGACGCCTCCGGGGCAATCGTCTACGCGGGCATCGTGCTGACGTCCCGCCGGAACGGCGAATGGGGCTACAAGGCCATGTGCGAGACCGTGGGCCCGCACGAGGCCGCAACGCCGCTGAAGCTCCTCGACCTGCTGTCGCCGCTCGACCCGCAGGTCGAGACATTTGCCGCCGGCTGGCGCGAGCGGGTGGCGGCCCATCACGCGGCCAAGCGCGCCCGACCGAAGGTCCGCCCCGGCGACGTGGTCGAGTTCGATGAGCCGATCGAGTTCACGGGCGGGCTGAAGGTGCGCCGGTTTCGGGCCTACGCGTACCGCCGGCATCCCGGCGCGCGGGCTCGGATCCTCTACGAGACGCTCGATACCAGGCACGCCCACACCGTCCGCATGAGCGCCAAAGCGATCCAGGACCGGGGCGGGCGCGTCGTCGCGCAAGGGGAGGACGCGACGGCTCCGGCGGACACCTGACCGTCGCATGGTAGGTGGAACGGGAAGGTCCTCGACCACCGTCGGCGCATAGGCTCGGCCGTCTGTCCCGCAAAGGGAGGGGCGGCCCCTTCCCGGGTGGACCCCAACCCGAGGAGAGAGGCCATGCCGAACGACACTTCACCCACCGATTACGCCCCCGATGCCGCACGCATTGCCGCGCAGAACGACGCCTTCCGCCGCGGCATGGGCGGCGAGGTCGCGGGGGCGTTCCACCCCGGCGGCGCGGAGCTGCGCGGTCGGGTTTTCGCCACCGCCGCGGTTGCGGCGCTCGGTCGGCCCTTCGTGTTCGCCTGCCTGCGGGCGGTGGCGGACGTCATCCACTTCCCACCGGAGGACGACCCCGACGGCCTGCACGACTTTGGCGCCGTGGAGGTCGAGGGCACGCGGGTGTGGTGGAAGATCGACCTCTATTCGGACGACCGGCTCGCATGGGGCTCGGAGCATCCCGACGATCTGACCCGCACCTACCGCGTGCTGACGATCCTGTTCCCGGAAGACTGGTAGGTCGCGCGCCCCTTCCACCCATCCGCCAGCCCGAGGCTCCCGCTCCCGAAAGGGCAGAGGGGGCCTCCTTCAGGGTGTGGCCAGTCCGGCCACGAGAGAACCCGGAGACGAGACCATGCCCATCACCAAGACCGCCCTGCCCGAGCTGACCGACACCGCCATCGCGCTGAAGGACCTGACCCTGCACCCGCTCAACGCCCGCGCGGGCTCGCCCGATGCCTACGAGGCCGACGACATTCCCGTGCTGGCCGCGTCCATCGCCGCGCTCGGCCTGCTGAACCCGCTCATCGTCCAGAAGACGGAGGTGGACGGTAAGCCCGCCTGGGGCGTGCTGGCCGGGGGCCGTCGCCTCGCGGCCATGCGCCAACTCTGTGAGGACAAGAACGCGAAGGGCTGGACTGCGCGCGCCAAGATCGCCTGCCGCACCATCGGCGACGATGTGGCGGCCGCCACCGCGATCACCGTGGCAGAGAACGTCACGCAGGCACCTATGGACCCGCTCGACGAGTTCGAGGCCTTCGCGCGGATGATGGAAACCGGCGGGCACGACATCGACTCCATCGCCGCGCTCTTCGGCGTCGAGCGCCGCCGCGTGACCGAACGCCTGCGCTACGGTAGGGTGCATCCGGATATCCGCCGCGCGGCGCGGGCCAAGGATATCAGTCTGGACGTGATGAAGGCCTTCGCCGCGCATCCTGACCACGGCATGCAGTGGGCCGTCTTCGAGGCGACGGAAGGCCAGTACCGCCAGGCGTGGACGATCCGCGACCGGCTGGAGAAGGCCGGGATCAAACTGGGCTCCGGCCTGGGACGCTACGTCGAGGCGGAATACCGCGCCGCGGACGGGCCGATCACGGCGGATCTGATCGTGGAGGACTCGGTGCTGACCGACGAGGCGTTGGTCGACCGGCTGCTGGTGGAGAAGCTGACGGCGCTCGCCAAGGCTGAGCGTGCGCGGCTCGGCTTCGCCTGGGCTGAGGGGCGGCGGACGGCCGACTACGAGGCGCTTCGGGTCTACGGGCGGACCTACCCGAGCGCGGTGGAGCCCGAGGGCTTGATGGCTGAGCGCGTCACGGAGATCGCCGACCGTCTGCTGGCCATCGACGAGTTGCGCGACGCGGCGGAGGCGAACGATGACGGCACCGACTTCGACGCGCTGGAGAACGAGTACGAGGCCCTGCAGCAGGAGCACGACGAGCTGACGACGGGCTACGGTCCCGAGCAGCTGGAGAAGGCTGGGGTGATCGCCCACTGGCGCTACGACGGCCCGCAGGTGATCTATGGCCTGATCCGTCCCGAGGACATGGCCCTGGCCGAGGGAAAGGCGACACCCGTCGGTGCGACCAAGGCTGACGGTGCCGCGCCTGGCCCCGAGGGAGACGCCGACGAGGGCACTGCGCCGCTGGAGGTTGCCGCCTCGCTTGCCGCCGACCTGCGCACGGAGCGCGCGGTCGTCATCGGCGCAGGGCTCGCGGCCGATCCGGCGCTGGCGCAGGATCTGGCCCTGTTCAAGATCGTCTCCGATCTCTGGAACGCCCACGGCACGCGGATCTCCTGGTCCATGGGCGTGACGGCGACACGAGGCGAGCGTCCACACGGCAAGCCCGACGGCATGGACCAAGGATCGACGGAGGCTATCGCCGCGTTGCGCGACGGCGTCGACCTAACATGGTCGGACGGGGCGCAATCAGTGACCGAACGCTTCGAACGCTTCCGGCTCCTGGACCGGGAGATGAAGGCCCGCATCGTCGGCGTGGTCATGGCCGAGGCGATCGCGCCTTCAGAATTGGCCCATGGCGAGACGCTGCTGACCCACGTCGCCCATCAGGTCGTGCCCGACATGCGCGCGGTCTGGCGCCCCACCGGAGAGGCGTTCTTCGGGCGGATCAAAAAGGCGCAGCTCCTGCACCTTCTGGCGACCGACCTGAAGCAGCCCGAAGAGGCCGCGCGTCTCGCCACCGCGAAGAAGGTCGACATCGTGGACTATCTCGACCGGCTCTTCGCTGCGCCCTTCGCGACGCTGACGCCTGAGCAGCGTGAGGCGGTCGAGACCTGGTGCCCGCCGGGCATGGCGATCCCCGGACTGCGCGAGCGCCATTGCATCGAGGTCGCGGATACCACGAATGCGGTCGAGGCGGAGATCGAAGACGACGACGAGACGTTCGACATCGATCCCGATGAGCAGTTCGGTGTGGGCGATGAGGATCGCTCGGAGGAGATCCCCGAACCCGAGGCAGCCTGACGTTCCACCGCTCCGCCTACCGAAGCCGTCCCGCCCGCAAAGGGAAGGGGCGGCTTCCTTCCGTGGGGAACCTGATCCCGAACGGAGAGACCCCCATGAAGCGCCGTGACATCCCGACCCTGCTGACCCGCCTGACCGCCGACCTCGCTGCGGGCGATCTCACTACGCCCGCGCTCGCCGCACATATGACAGACGTCACCGGCGGGACCGACGCCGCTGGCGCGTGGTCCTGGCGTCAGGCTTACGACCTCGTGCAGGCCGCGGCGATCCTGGCGGACCGGAAGGACGACGCGAGGGATCCCGCCACGCGCCTAGCGCGTCTGACCGGCGCCGCAGACGCACGCGCGACCGAGACGCGCCGCTCGGAGACGCAGGTCCGGCTGCAGCAATTCTCCACGCCCCTGCCCTACGCCCTTGTCGCCGCCGTCGCGGCCGCGATCCGGCCGGGCGACGTCGTGCTGGAGCCCTCCGCCGGGACCGGCGCGCTCGCCCACATGGCACGGCGCTCGGGCGGCTACGTCGTCCTCAACGAGCTGGACCCGTTCCGAGCCGCCGTCCTGCAGGAGCTGTTCGGGGCAAGACCTACCCGGTACGACGCCGAGCATATCGACGATCTCATGGATCGGGCGACGCTCGCAGACGTCGTCCTGATGAACCCGCCCTTCTCGTCCTCGGCCGTTCGCGCAGGTGATCCGACCATCGCGCTGCGGCACGCGCTCTCGGCCGCCAAGCGCCTCGCCCCCGGCGGACGGCTCGTTGCGATCCTGCCGCTCGCCGCTTGCGCTGCGCGCCAGCCCGTGCTCTGGGCCCGGCTGATGGAGCGGGTCGCGCCCCGGCTGCACCTCGTCCTGCTCGGCGCGGTCTACCGCAAGATGGGCACCGGCGTGGAGACCGCGCTGCTCGTGGCGGATCGCGTGGATGACAGTGCGAAGGCGGAGACTCCGATCCCCCCTGAGCCGGTCGAGGATCTGGAGGCCGCACTGCGTACCGTCCGAACCCGCCTGCCGGAGCGCCCTGCTCGCGAGCCCCGCGCTGCGCCGACCGATCCCTCACCGATCCGCCCGGCCTCATGCGCTTCCGATACTGCTTTGAGGCGCCCGCGTCCCTCGACGCCGCCTGCCGCCCCGGCTCGGTCCAGCGCCCCGACACCGATCCTCTTCGCCGTCTTCGACACGCCCCGCGCCAACGAGGCGGTCTCTGACGTCTACGCCCGCTACGCCCCGCAGCGGATCGAGATCGCGGGCGCGGTAGATCACCCCTCGCCCCTAGTCGAGAGCGTCGCGATGGCCGCCGTCGCCCCGCCCGTGCCGGTCTTCCCGGAGGGCGGCGGCCCTGCCCTGCCCCCATCGATCATCGCCAACGGCGCGCTGTCGGCCGCGCAACTGGAGACGGTAGTGATGGCGGACGCTGCGCATTCCATCGACTTGCCTGGCCGCTTTACCGCCTCCGACGATTGGACCGAAATCGAGCCCGCTCACGAGGGCGCAGCCGAAGCCACCGCCTACCGCCAAGGCTACTTCCTCGGCGACGGCACCGGCGCGGGCAAGGGGCGCCAGGTGGCCGGGATCGTCATGGCGGGCTGGCTCGCCGGACGGACGCGGGCGGTGTGGATCAGTAAGTCGAAAACCCTGATCGAGGACGCCGTGCGCGACTGGATGGATCTCGGCGGCGCGCCAACGGACATCGTGCCGCTCGAGCGCTGGAAGCCCGACGAGGACATCATCCTGCATCGTGGCATCCTGTTTCTTACATATGCGACCCTGCGCAGCATCGGAAAGTCAGGCCGCTCGCGGCTGGAACAGCTGGTGGAATGGTGCGGGACCGACTTCGAGGGCGTCCTCGCGTTCGACGAGGCGCATGCGATGGCGAACGCCGCCGGCTCCTCGGATGGCGCGCGCGGCGGCACGGCGCCCTCGCAGCAGGGCGTGGCAGGCCTGCGGCTGCAGCTCGCCCTGTCCCGTGCTCGCGTCCTTTACGTCTCAGCCACCGGTGCCACGAACGTCTCGAACCTCGCCTACGCCACGCGGCTCGGTCTCTGGGGGCCGGGCCAGGCCTACCCTTTCGCCACGCGCGAGGACTTTGTTGCGGCCATGGTCGCGGGCGGCGTCGCGGCGATGGAGGTGGTCGCGCGGGACCTGAAGACTCTTGGGCTCTACGCGGCTCGGGCGCTCAGCTTCGAGGGCGTCGAATACGACATCCTCGAGCACCGACTGTCCGATGACGAGCGGGCGGTCTACGACCGCTTCGCGAGCGCATTCAAGGTGATACACGCCAATCTTCATGCCGCTTTGGAGGCCACCGGCATCGTCGACGAAGAGAGCGGCGTAACCGCCGGAGCGGCGAAGGCCTCCGCCCTGTCGCGCTTCGAGAGCATGAAGCAGCGCTTCTTCGGTCATGTCCTGAACGGGTTCAAGGCGGGTACGCTTATCAAGGCTTTGGAGGACGATCTTGAAGCTGGCTGGGCGCCCGTCGTACAGATCGTCTCCACCGGCGAGAGCCATCTCGACCGCGCCATCGAGGCGCTCGACGGCGACGACCTGACCGAGGCGGCGCTGACGCCGAAGGAGGTCGTGGTCCACTGGCTACAGACGGCCTTCCCGATCCAGGCGCATCAGCTCGTCGAAATCGAAGGCCAGATGGTTGCCGAGCGGCTGACCGATGCCGAGGGACGCCCGGTGGTCAGCCGAGAGGCGGAGGCGCTGCGGGACGCCGCCCTGATGGAACTCTACACCGTCGCTCCGATCCCGTCGGTCCTCGACCGGCTCGTCTGGCACTTCGGCGAAGACCGGCTGGCGGAGGTCACGGGGCGCTCGAAGCGCTCGATCCGCCTGCCTGACGGCGCGCTGAAGGTGGTGCCGCGCTCCGGGTCGGCGAACTCGGCCGAGGCCGCGGCCTTCATGGCCGGGACGAAGGACGTCCTGCTCTTCACGGACGCGGGCGGGACCGGGCGCTCCTACCACGCCGCCGCGACGGCCGGGAACCGCGACCGTCGGCGTCGTCACTACCTTGTCGAGCCGGGCTGGCGCGCCGCCGAGGCGATCCAGGGGCTCGGGCGCACGCACCGCTCGGCGCAGGTCACGGCGCCCTGGTTCCGCGTCGTGACGACGGACGTGCACGGGGAGAAGCGGTTCACCTCGACCATCGCGCGACGGCTCGACACGCTGGGCGCCCTCACCCGCGGGCAGCGCGAGACGGGCAGCCAGAACCTGTTCCGCGCTTCCGACAATCTGGAAAGCCCGATTGCCCGCCGGGCCCTCGTCGCCCACTACCACGAGCTGGTCCGGGGCACCTGTGAGGCTATGACCTACGAGACTTTCACCGACTGGACGGCGCTGCGCCTGACCGACGCAGAGGGCGTCATGCTCGAGGACCTGCCCCCGGTGCAGCGCTACTTGAACCGCCTCCTCGCCCTGCCCATCGACATGCAGAACGCCCTCTTCGGCGCGCTCGCCGCCAAGATCGAGCAGATCACCGAGCGAGCCCGCGCGAACGGCACGCTCGACGTCGGGATCGAGATGCTCCACGCGGACCGCATCACCGTCGTCGAGGAGGCGGACCTGTGGACTTGTCCGAAGAGCAGGTCCGTGACCCGGACCGTCACGCTGGACTGCGAGAACGAGGTGCGCATCCCGGATGGCGCGACGGTTTTTCACGACCACGGCGCTCGCATGGCGCCCCGGCGCAACGCGGCCTCGGGCAAGGTCGCGCTGATCTCGAAGCGGCCGCAACAGGTGTTCGACGACGACGTGATGGCGGAGATCCGCGAGACGCGGCGCCCCACCGGGCGCGGGTCCATGACGGAAGAGGCCTTCGGTTCGTCGCATTGGGAACCGATCGAGCCTGCGACCTTCGTTCGGCTGTGGGATACCGAGGTCGCAGACCTCCCCAAGGTCGAGACCCACCGGATCGTCTTGCTGACCGGCCTGCTATTGCCGATCTGGCGCGACATCCCGTCCGATAATGAGCGCATCTGGCGTGTCATGCCGGAGGACGGCGTCGCCCGCATCGGTCGGGCGATCTCGCCCGAGCAGGCCGTGGTGCTGGCGAGCCGGTTCCGGGGCGGCGAGACCACCCCTGCGGAGCTGGTCGCCGCTGCCATAGCGGGGGACGGGGCCGTCGATCTGGGCCGCGGGCTGACGCTGCGTGCCCGCCGCGTGGCGGGGACCAAGCGTCTAGAAGTCGAGGGCTGGCGACCGGAGCAGGTCGATGTGCTGAAGGCCGCGGGCTGCTTCACGGAGATCGTCGCCTATCAGCTTCGGGCATTCGTGCCCGTGGGCGACGGCGCGGCGGCGGTGATCGAAGCGATCCGGGCAGGCGGTGGCATGAAAGTCGCCGCATAAGCCCTTGATCCGAAGCGCGAGCAGTTCGGACTGGACCGATCGCTCACTCTCTGGGACTCTGCAGATGTTCTCATCGGAGACGCACCCATGCCACGACGATCCAAGCCTGCGCCGCAGGACGCCCAGATCGAGATGTTCCCCGCCCGCCTGCGCCTCGTGCGCGAGGCGGCCGAGGAGAACGTCCACCGCTATTACGCGCTGGAGGTCCAGCCCGACCTATTCGGCGGGGCCTCCCTCGTCCGGGCCTGGGGCCGGATCGGGCTCAGCCGAACGACGCGGATCGAGCTGCATGCCGACGAGGGACAGGCGATCGACGCCCTGCGCGACTGGGAGACCGCCAAGCGCAAGCGCGGCTACGCAACGGACACGAACCACGGGCGATGAGGAGACCGACATGTCGAAGACCACCAAGAAGCCCCGCCGCCCCATCTGGGAGCGCGCCCAGATGTTCATTGCCTTCCACCGGGACCCGGAGCGGAAGAAACGCGAGACGCCCTACCTCTGGCCGCCCAAGGATGCGAGCGCGGGGCTGCGCGCCGAAACCTCCGATCAGGAAACCTTCGTCCATCTGCGCGGCCCCGACCGCGCGGACGACGTGCAGCTCAAGCTCCGTCCGAACGCGATCATCGCGCGGCGCGAGCCGGGGCGCGGCTGGTCGGGGATCGAGGTGGGCGACCACTCGGTGCGCGTCCTTGTCGGCGACGTCTGGATCGAGATCGACCCGATGGGCGCAGTCAAGCGCGAGGCCGACGATGGAGCCTCGACCACCTTCCTCGAGTTCGACGGCTCGATCATCCAGCTGACCGAGGATGCGGAGGTCTGCGTGTCCGGGAACGGCGAGCGGATCACCCGGCGGACGCCCGGGCGGCTGGACGTCGTGACGGGCGACGGGATCATGTCTTCTCCGCGGAAGCGGATCGGGAAGTAGGGGTCGAGGTCTGCTATGAGCCCAATCTGTCGAATGCTACGGCCCGAACGAAGGGCAGCTATCGTCCTTGCAACCTTCATGCAGCTCCGGGCGCGACGTCATCCTCATCTAGGCGGTAGTTGCGACACGTTTCGATGCCTTCGGCCACCACGTCGAGCAGCGCCTCGGCATCGCGCAGAAGGTCGTCGATCTTTGGGCTGCTGATCTGGTAGCGAACAAAGCGCCCATCACGCCTGCTGATGACGAGGCCGCAATCAAACAGGCATCGCAGATGATTAGAGACGTTGGGCTGCGTCAGGGCCGTGCGCCCGACGATCTCGTGGACCACCAGCGGCCCCTCTCGCAGGGCATCGAGGATCGCCAACCGGCTTGGGTCCGCGAGACCACGAAACAGCTTCGCCCGCCGCTCCGTATCTGTAACGGCGGAATTGCGGTCGGCGGCAATTTGTTCCATATCACTATTCGCTGATATAATATTTCTCGACTTATCTTAGCAGGAGAAAAGCGAGCATGGCCAACGCCCAAAACACCGGATCGGCTGCCGACGTCGCAACCTTCCGTTACCGCGTCTCCGGCATGGATTGCGCCAAGGATGCAGCCCAGATCGAGCGGGCTGCGCAGTCTGTCGGGGTCGCACCCGACGCGGTGAAGGTATCTTCGGCGACCCACATTATGACCCTAAGCGTTCCCGAAGAAAGCCTGTCCAAGATCGAGCGGGTCGTGGAGACAACAGGTTACGGGTTCGACCGCATCGAGGGCGACGACGATGCACAGCAGGGGGCAGCCCATCAGGACCCGGCCTATCGACGCGCACTCTGGATCGTCGTGATCCTGAATGTGGGCTATGGCCTTGTCGAGATGGTCGGGGGTTTTTGGGCCGGGTCTCAGGCCGTGAAAGCTGACGCGCTCGATTTTCTTGGCGACGGCCTCATCACCTTTTTAGGCCTTCTGGCCATCGGCTGGAGCCTCGTCTGGCGGGCGCGATCCGCCCTGATTCAAGGCATCTTCCTCGGCGTCCTTGGCCTCGGCGTGCTTGGAACGACAATCTGGCGTGCCTTCACCCAGACGATGCCAGATGCGGGCCTCATGGGGCTATTCGGCTTCATCGCCCTCGTGGTCAACGTTCTCGCCGTGCTGCCCCTGCTGCGGTTCCGTAAGGGGGACGCGAACATGCGGGCCGTGTGGCTGTTCTCGCGGAACGACGCCATCGGAAATGCCGCGGTCGTCGTTGCGGCCGGTCTCGTGGCATGGCTCGGAAGCGTTTGGCCCGACCTGATCGTCGCCTTCGGGATTGCCGGACTGTTCCTGCATTCATCTTGGTCGATTATCCGCGACGCGAGGGCCGATCTGAAGACCGCCTGAGGGGGCCGCGCGGAAGCGGACGCTGGGCCGGAGCACCCAATGAGAGCAAAGTCTGCATGGCGGACATGGCGGGCGGGCCTCTATCGCTCACGTCCGAGCACGCAACGGAAAGAAGAGAGGGAGCTTCGCCTTGGGTGATCCGAACCGGATCGGAAGAGAAACCCCAGGAGAAGACCCATGATCACTGGAACCCTGACCCGGAACGCCGACGGCGAGACCTACAATCTGAGCGTGGCCACGCTCATGTTCGACATCGCGCATTTGCGCGTCGTGCCGAACGGCTACAAGAGCGCCGACAACCATCCCGACCACCACATCGAGGTCCGCACCCCGCGCGGCCGGGTGATGCGCGTGGGGTCCATGTGGGCGGCCACATCGAAGACGTCGAAGCGCGAGTACTTCCAAATCGCCTTGACCGACCAGATGGGGCGGACCTGGCGCATGAACGCGGTGCGCGACGAGGAGATGCCGAAGGACGTGTGGCGCATCGTGCCGCTGGCGGGCGGTGAGACCCGGCCGATCGCGCTGACGGGTCGGATCGAGACGCTGGACGACGGCAACCTCGCGGGCTTTATCGGCAGCTACGACTTCGACATGGACTTCGTGGCGGTCGAGAATGCGCACAAGACCACCGATGACCACCCGGACTGGCACATCGAGGCGCGCTCGCCCGCGGGGCGGATCGTGCGGATGGGCTCGATCTGGCGGGCGACGTCGGAGCGGTCGGGCAACGCCTACCTCTCCATCGCTTTCCACGCGCCCATGGGGACGCAGCATCGGGCGAACGCCTTCCGTCGCGAGGACGAGGCGCCGGGGACCTACAAGGTCGTGGCGCTGATGCCGCTGGCCGAGGCCGACGGGAGGCTGGCGCTCGCAGCGTGATCCCCACCCATATCGATCAACACGTTCCGGGCCGTCCTTCACACAGGGCGGCCCCTTCGCCGCGTGGCCCGATCCGGGCCGATGGAGGTGAAGACGATGACCGACGACATGATGACGAGCGCACTGCGGCCCGCGCCGGGTTCGCCCGAAGTCCTAGCGGCAATGGAAGCCCGCATGGCTGAGATGCGCGAGCGCGAGCGGCGGGAGCGCCGCGAGGACCGCGCCCGCCTGCTGGCCGACCTGCGCGCCCTTGGGGCGACAGCGCTCAAGGCCGAGTACGACGGCTACGGCGACAGCGGGAACGTCGAGGCGATCACGACCGTGCCCGACCTTCCGAAGATCGACGCGATCCCTGGCCTCGCGGACTTCCTGTGGTCCGTCGCCTATGCCGAGCACCCCGGCTTCGAGAACAACGAGGGCGGCGGAGGGACCGTCACCTGGGACCTCGTCGCCGACCGGATCGACCTCGACCACTTCGACAACGTCGTCGATCGGGTGCATTCCCAGTCGGAGGACATCTGATGGCGCATCCCCTGCACCATGCCGAGCCCTCCGCGCGCCGCTACGGCGGCGTGCCTGCCGACTATCAGGTCATTCACGATTGGTTCGATGCCTCCAAGGCCCATCTGGCCCTGCCCACGCACCGGGCGCTGCGCCACCACGCGCAGGGCATTTTCGAGGCCGAGGCGGTGTTCGGGACGTCGCTGACGAACTCGGATGGTCGCGCGATCCCCGTCCGCTGGATCGGCGAGCAGCATGTCCGCGAGGATTGCCGGCGCATCCCCACGTTGGCGGACTGGCTCGGTCGGATCGAGCCCGCACCGTGGATGGCGAACGGGGTGATAGAGGACCCGGCGCCGGTCCCCCATGGCGGCGACCCCGCCGGGCTCTGGAGGGCTGAGGTCGTCGCCGGACGGACGGCGCTTGGTCTGGCCGACTGGATGGCCGAGCGGCAGGCGCGCGTCGTCGCTGGCCGGGTGCGGGCCGCCTGAGACCGATCCCGGCGAACGCGCCCTGCCCGCTTTCGGGCCGCCTCCGACCGGGGCGGCCCCTTTCCGCCGTGTCCCTCGACACGAACCGGAAAGGACCGGACCATGACGACCTCCACCGACACCACCCCCATCACCGAGATCGGCCCCGACGGCGCCGGGCTCTATGCCCTCGTCGCGCAGGTGACCGAGATCGCCGCCGCGCGGCTTGGCCTCACCGTGACACAAGTGGAGCGCGCCATGGCGCTCTCCACCTGGACCACCGCCGTCGAGACAATCGAGCGCGAGTTCCTCGGCGACTACCGCGGCTACTTCCCGAAGTGCGGGATGGCCGTGCGCAACGAGGCCATCATTGCGGAGGTCTTTGACGCCATTGCCGAGGCCCTCGGCGATCTGCGCCGCACGCTGCGAGCGGGGATCTACACGCCCCCTGTCCCTAGTGCTGCATCCGTCGCCCCAGCCGGAGGGCGGACCAATGGGTGAGGGTCTCTACTGGAGTCGCGCCGGCCGCACCGTCTACGTCGAGCCCTTCGACTATTTCGACCCCGATGATCACGTTCTCTGGCGGGACGCCTGGTCCGATCTTGGCGAGACCATTGCATCCTGCTTGTCGGACGCCTGGGAGCACCTGCCGCGCTGCTGGAAACGCTCCGGCGAGCGCGTGGTCATGCGCAACGGGCTGCATGAGGTCTGGCTACATGAGGACAGCTACGCCCGCGTCCACGTCACCTTTGGAGTGCGCTGCGATCTCTACGAGACCGACGCCCTCGCTCTCGCGACGATGCCGGACAGGGCCGAGGCGTTCTTCGACCGGCTGGCGCTGCACTACGAACTGCGCGTCCGCACCTCCGCCTGGACGAGTGCTGCGCGCATTTCCCGCCCCACCGGGGAGGCGTTGGCATGAAGATCGAGCTGCACGCCATCCGGTACAGCGCTGCCGCCTCGCAGGAGACGGCGTTCTACTCGGCGGACCTCCATGTCAATGGACGCAGGATTGGAACGATCTCGAACGGCGGCACCGGCGGGGAGGATGTCGTCCACGGCGACCGCGCAGCCTATGCGGTCGCCAACGCTTGGTGCCGCGCGAACCTGCCGCCCTGGCGCACGCCGGACGGGCTCGCGTTCGAAACCGACCTCGAACTGCACTGCGCTACCCTCCTGCAGCAGTGGATCGACGCGGACGAGTTGCGCCGCGCCTTGGCGGAGCGCGTCCTCTGGCGCGATCCGGTCGATAGGCGCGTCTACGGGCTGCGCCACCACGGCCGGATAGAGGCGGCGATCTCCTCGGTGCGGCGTCGCCATCCCGATGTGACCATCCTGAACGAGCTGCCCTTCGTCATGGCGCTGGCGATCTGGAGGTCGATCCCCCCGCAGGGACCTTCGGAGGATTGCCAATGACCGCCCGCCTATCCGTTCCCCCGCCATCGCCGCCGAGATCGTGGCAGGCGCACTCTTCGCGATCTTGCATTCGGGCGGCAAGGACAGTCAGGCCATGACGATCCTGCTGCGCGAGATCGTCTCATCGAAGTAGATCGTCGTCGTGCACGCGCCCTTCGGCCGGGTCGAGCGGCCTGGCACCCTGCGTCGCATCCAGCGGACGACCGAGGGCCTGCCGCTGATCCTCGCCAGCGCGCAGACCGATTTGCTCGCCGTGGTCCGTCGGCGTGGGCGTTTCCCGACGCCCGGCATCCTGCAGCGCACTTCGGACCTGAAGCGCGGGCCGATCACCCGCGAGGTCCAGTGCTATCTGCACGCCCGCCCGCAGCACGAGCTGCGCGTCGTCTCCCACATGGGCATGCGGGCGGACGAGAGCCCCCGGCGGGCGAAGTAGGCGCCGCTCAAGATCAATACGCGGAACTCCGTCGCCGGGCGGCATTGGCTCGACTGGCTGCCGATCCACCACCTGACGGAGGCGGAGGTCTTCGAGACCATCGCCGCCGCCAGGCAGCGGCTGCTCTGGGTCTACCGCGCGGGGATGTCGCGATGCTCCTGCTCGTTCTGCATCATGGCGTCGAAGAAGGATCTGCGCCGGGCGGCGCGGCTCCGGCCGAAGCTGGCGTCCGAGTACGTCGCGTTGGAGGAAGAGATCGGGCATACGCTCAGCCCGTCGCGAGTGCCGCTGCGCCGTCTCTTCGCGGCATGATCGAGCCCGACCCCGGTGGGAGGGTTGTGTCCGTCCCTGCCCGTTCGCGTCGTCTCGCCCGGAGCCCTCGCCCTCATTCACGCACAGGTCCCGTTTCCGACCTTAGACGCCCGGTGGGGCCGAACTTGGCCCTGTCCTAGCCCTGCCGTCCTCGCGGATATTCTCTCTACCTAATCTGCTCTTGAGTACGGTGTTCAGCGGGTTCTGCCGGTCTGGCCGGTAGCCGGTGATGGGCGGATGAGGTCGCAGGCAGGTCAATCCCTGCCCGTGGTCTCCTGTCGTTTCGTGGCATGGGTGTCTGGCCGGATCGCGCGCGGGCGTGCCCTGCGGGTCGTCGTGCCTCCGCCCCTTCGGCAAGCACGAATACGGCTTCCACCCCCCCTGCGGTGTGCGGACCCTCCGCATTCGCGCCTGCGCCAGCGCTTCTCCGATCCGGCCTCTTCGACCCTATCGAAACGAAAGGAGACCACGACATGGCCCGCTACAACCTCACCGCCCCCGTCACCTACAGCCAGAACGGCACCACGAAGACCCGCTACACCCGGGTGGGGACCGTTTTCGAGAACACCCGCGAGGACGGCTCCAAGTGCCTCTCGATCAAGCTCGACTTCCCCGTGGGCGCCACCGAGCTCGTCGCCTTCGAACCCCGCGCGCGGGAGGAAGGCGAGGGCGAGGGCTGAAGCCCTCGCCGGGGGGCGCCGCGGTGCCCCCCACCCGCATGCCCGGCGGCGCCTGTGGGACCGAAGGGCGCCGCGTCCGTCGCCCCGCGCCTTCGGCGGATGCCACGATCTCGTGAACGTCGTCTCGGGTTACGCCCTCTCCCAGCTGACGTCGCCGACCGACTTGGTTGCCGTCGCCAATCCGGTTCGTCGTCGCCGAAGACGTCACCGCTTCGCCTCCGGCTTGGTTGCACGCTGCCACGTCAGCCGCTCATACTGGACCTCCCTCTGAGGCCGCCGAGGCCGTGGCTTGCGGTCCAGGTCCGTCGCACGGTCCGTGTCCCCCTCGACCAGAGCCTCCAGGCGCCGCTCCGCCAGGGAGCGGTGATCGACGCGCACCTCGTGGTCCGCTGCCGCGAGCGCCTCGTTCATGATCCGCGCCCACGCCGCGCGCAGCTCGACCAGGACCGTCCGCGGGGACATCTCGCGCAGCTTCGCCATCAGCGCGCGCCCCTCCAAGCGGCGCGTCGGGGTCAGCACCACGACGATCAGGTTGCGGGGGTCGCCGCCGTCGGGCGGCCGATGAACCGCGCAGTCCGCCACCACGCCGAACCGCTCCACCAGCAGACCCGCGAACCGTCCGACCATCCCGACATGCGCGTCGAGGTCCAGCTCGTGCGGCAGCGACAGCTCGTACTCCCTGGCGACCTGCGCATCCACCCGCGTCTCCCGGCGCTCGACCGCGTTCCACAGCGCGGAGCGGTCGAATACCCAGGCCGGAGCGTCGTCCGGCGCGTGGGTGCCGGTTTAGATCACCATGTCCATGCGCTGTTAGCGATGGACCAGTCCCGTCCGGTCGCGACGGATCCGCTCCCCGAACTTGTAGGCCGCTACACGCGTCGCGGAGCGCCTCTCGGAGCGCTTCATGATGCGGGCGGTGAAGTGGTAATGCGCCACGACGGATGTCCTCGTCCTCGGGAGGCGAACGATAGAGGCATCCGGATGCCGATCCAACGCCTCGAACCACCACGTCGGGCCGAAGCATCCACTTCGAGCCGCCGCGCCGCCGCCGGTGCGGCGTCGCTTCGGGCCCTCGTCGGCTTCGCCTCCCCGAGCCCCGCACCCCCGGCCTCCCTGCCCCGGCGGCCTTACGGCCTTCCGCGCTCCGCGGTCTCCTCCGGAGCCCTCTCCACGCGGACGGGGCATGGTCGGTCGCGGGCACGGGTCTCGGCCCTTCGGGTATCGGTCCCGGGCAGGGACATCGAACCGGATCGGATCCAGGGGTGGCAAGCGTTGCGCCCCGCCCTCGGGGATTCGCCGCCCTGCGGGCGACGAACGCCGCTCGGCCGGGGGACGCCCCGGACCATCTCCCTGCCCCGCCCGTCCGCCACCCTGCCGGATCGGTCGCGGCCCGGACGCCTGGCAGGCCGACGGTCGGCATCAACAGGCTTTCGCGGCATATCCTCGCCCCTTTGGGCTCCGGTATTCCACGGTCCTGTTGACCCCTCCCTCAGACTGGCCTGCCTACTGGGCCTGTGCGACCGACCGACGGGTGACAAACAAGCGAAGCGCGCCGGAGGTACGTCCGGTTCTCTTATGCGGAGGCCCTTCGGGCCGCGGGGGTTTTGTTGCCCCCTGCCTCCGGCAGGCGGCGATGTGCTCTCTCGGTCGGGGATCGAAACAAGCGGAGTAAGGGTTTGTTTGCAAAAGGTTTATTTGCGATGCAGGCCAATATATTCCTTCGGTGTCAGGGGGTTAAGGGGTATTCTGAGGACAGAGGAAGCGAGGCGCTTCCCACCAAGGCCGGGGCTGCCCGGCGCACCAGATGACAGAAGGAAACAGACCCATGACCATGACCCCCTATGACCAGATCGAGCTCTTCGGCCTCACCGAGACCGGCACCGACGAGTTACCCATCCCGAACGATTTGGAGTTGCAGGGCCGCGCCGTGGGCGATGCCTTCGACGCCATCATCGGGACCATCCAGAACACTGGGCTCGCGTCCGAGGTGGAACCCCTCGCCCATGCGTTTGCCACCATGTTCCAGCGCCGCGCGACCCTGACCGAGGAAGCCGCCGATCGGCTAAAGGATAAGATCACCGCCCTGATCCGTGCGCAGGACGGGTCCGAGGTGGCCGAGGTCGAGTTGGAGACCGCACAGCGCCAGTTCGAGACGACGCAAGAGAAGGGCGACGCGCTGCGCCTCATGGCCGAAGCCGCCGCCGAGGCCTACGAGCGAGAGACCGGGGACGCCTACGTGCCCGTCACCGGCAACCGCACCACGCGGCGCGCGATGGAGACGGGAGCCGTGTTCGAGGCGAAGCGCCTGTTGGAAGCAGCCGACCGGGCCGAGGCGGAGCGCAACACCGTCAAGGGGACGTTCATCGCCGTGGCGGGGGCATCGGACTGGGCCGACCATGCCCGCATCTTCGCGCGGCTTGATGCGGCCCGCGCCCGCTGCCCCGACATGGTCCTGTGCCACAAGGGATCGAAGGGGGCCGAGCGCATCGCCGCCGCATGGGCGCGCAACCGCAAGGTGCCGCAAGTGCTGTTCCGCCCCAACTGGAACGCCCATGCCAAGGCCGCGCCCTTCCGCGCAAACGACGAGATGCTGCGGGCGAAATTGCGGGGTGTGATCCTCTTCGGCGGTGGTGGGATCGGTCTTAACCTCGCGGAGAAGGCCGAGAAGAAGGGCCTGCACGTCGCCCGGATCGCGGCAGAGCAGACTTTGGCCCGCGCGGCGTGAACCAGGGGCGCAGCGCCCCCACCCACCTGACCAGACGACAGGAGGGCGGCCCCGGGCGGGTCGCCCTTCGGCGTGTCCGCGAAGGAGATACGCGGCGGCGCGGCCCCTGCGGGGCCGAGATGTCCGGTCTGGCGGAGGCCGCGAGGGCCCCGCCAGACCGGACCGGCGCTATGCGCGCCGCAGCCACGCCCGGTGGGGTGGCGAAGCGTGTGGAGACAGTCGGTGCCAGATTTAGCCTGGTGCGCGTTATCCTGTCGGTCCACAGCGCCATCAGTGAGCCGCATACCTGAAGGATCGACCGTATGGTCCCATCTTGAGCCTTAGATAGTTCACGATGAGGCGCGCCATGCAGACCGTCGAAGCCATTCTCGATCTCCCCGGCGCGAGCTCGCCGCTCTCGCTGGTGGATCGGATCAACGACGGCCTGCCGCTGGCCGCCATCGACGCCTTCGCCCGCCGCGTCGCCCTAGAGCCCGCGCTGCGCTACCGCCTCATCCCCAAGGCCACGCTCGCCAGCCGCCGCAAGCGCCATGAGCCGCTCTCACGCGAGGAGAGCGCACGGCTGGCCCGCGCGGCCAAGGTCCTGGCACCGGCCGAGGAGGTCTGGGGTTCGCCCGAAGAGGCCCGGGCCTTCCTGCACCGCGCCCACCCGATGCTGGAGGACCGCCGCCCCATCGACGTGACCCTCGATAACGAGTTCGGCGCCGACTTCGTCGAGGGGTCCTGCAGCGCCTCCGTTTTGGCTCCGCCGCCTGATCCTCTCGCGATGACAGCGTAGCGCCTCGACCGTACGCTCGGCGTGTGGCGGATCGGCAACCCGAACGGGCTCTACCCGATCTATGACGCCACCGGTCCTACCATCGCGCCGGGGCGCTGGAACGACGCCGCAACACCGGTGATCTACGCGGCCGAGCACTACGCCACCGCCCTGCTGGAGAGGCTCGTCCACGGCTCCGGGCGCCTGCCCCCGAACCAGCATGCTGTGCAGACCACGATCCCGGCGGGGATCTCCTACGAGGTCGCCACGAAGGACGGCCTGCCCGGCTGGGACGCCATGCCGCCCGGGCCGAGCGTCGATTTCGGGGCGATGTGGGTCCACCAGGGGCGTTCCGCGATCCTGCTTGTGCCGTCCGTCGTCGCGCGCGAGGAGCGGAACGTCCTCATCAACCCCGCCCATCCCGACGCCGACCGGATCGAGCATTCGCTGCACAAACCAGTGCACTGGGATCGGCGGCTCTTCGGGCCATAGGCGGGCGTCTGCCGGTGCAGGGAGGCGCATCCGGTTCCCTGCCCGTCCACGTCCTCTCGCCCTGTCGCTTGTTCTCCTTCACGCATGGGCTCCCTCTCCGACTTCGGGCGCCTGGTGGTGGTCGAGCTTGGTCCTATCCTGGCCCCGCCGTCCTCGTGGATGTTTTCTCTGCTTGGTCTGCTACCGGGTGCGGGTGCTTTTGGCCTTGCCGATCTGTGCGCTGTCCGGTGCCGTGCGGATGAGGTTGTGAGCGGGCCAATCCCTGCCCGTGGTCTCCTGTCGTTTCTTCGTGATGGGTGTCTGGCCGGATCGCGCGCGGGCGTGCCCTGCGGGTCGGTCCCCTCCCCTCCGGCAAGCACGAATACGGCTTCCACCCCCCTGCCGGGTGCGGACCCTCCGCATTCGCGCCTGCGCCCCCGCTCCTTCGATCCGGCCTCTTCGACCCCATCGAAACACAAGGAGACCACGACATGGCCCGCTACAACCTCACCACCCCCGTCACCTACACCCAGAATGGCACCACCAAGACCCGCTACACTCGGGTGGGCACCGTCTTCGAGAACACCCGCGAGGATGGCTCGAAGTGCCTCTCGATCAAGCTCGACTTCCCCATCGGCGCCACCGAGCTCGTCGCCTTCGAACCCCGCACGCAGGAGGAAGGCGAGGGCGAGAGCAGGGACGGGGGGCTCTGACACGCACCCCCTACCCCGCCTGGGCGGCCCAAGGGCCGCCCAGAAAGCACATCGCAGAACGTTCTCGTCGCGGATGTGGTTGTCCGCTATGCGGACAAGGACGAAACCGCTTTCGCGGTAGGGCGCTTGAAGCAAATGATGCGCTCTGATCGGGGCGGTGTGATTTGGTGGATGTGCACGTCTGTCGGACGATTGGGGCCTTCTTAATCCGATACCAAGAGGCTTCCATGCCCGATCAACACGTTTTCGCTCTGCGCCGACGGTTTCTCGAAAATATTCGCATCAAGGGTCTGCAGCCCAAGACGCAGACCATGTACCTGCGGGTGATGCGCGACTTCACTCGGTTCCTGGGCCGCTCGCCCGACACGGCGACGCCTGAGGATCTGCGGGCGTTCCAGCTGGATATACATATGGGACCATTTCTGTCTCTTCTCGATATGGCGATTGTTCTCATTTGCCAGCGGCATCGAGCAATGACCGCGTGAAACTGCGAAATGCGAGCCAAGACGCGCCCAGAAAGAAGACTAGAAGCAAGAAGGTTATGAAACCCCATCTGCTCTCGGCGGCCGCCGCGATCTGCTCACCAAGTAGGTACCCGATCCCGACGAGCACTCCAGCCCAGACGATGGCCGAGGCAGCATTGAAGACCGTAAAAGTTCTCCAGGACATGCCGGAAAGGCCGACCGGAAGCGCTCCGATGGTACGCAGGCCCTTAGGATACCGATAGATGAAGATGTAAGTGATGCCGTAGGTGTCGAGGAACCGTCCAGCTTGTTCGATCCACGCGCGGATCTTCGGGCGCGCTGCAAAGAGTCGGCCGCCATAGCGACGTGCGACCGCGAAGCGCGCCTCGTCGCCCAGATATCCGCCGAGGAAGACCGTCACCGCCACCAGAATCGGATCGAGTACTCCCTGTTGCGCGACAACCCCCGCTAAGAGTGGCAGCGCGCCGCTCTTGAGGGCGCAGTACCCGAAGAGCAGCGCGTAGACCGCGACCGGATTGACGGCGATCCAATTCAGCAACGTTTCCATCGATCTCTTTCATCCGTTTAGATTCTGACGAGCAGCCAGAAATTCTTCTACCGACATCCACGACAATCAGATTTTTTCACAGCGCCATCCCATCATGCACGGCCGACGATCCATGACAGAGGAACGAGTATCGCGAGCAGGATCGGCTGATGCAGAAGATAGATCGTCAGACTCCATCGTCCCGCGAAGACCAGCGTCGTGCGAAGGGGCACACACGGTACGGCGAGGAATGCGAACCAGCTGCGGGCTTCTATGATGCGCCCTGCACCGAGGCCGATCAATGAGAGCCCGACCCAAGGAAAGACGGGGACGAAATCGTTCGAGAAAGGTGGGTCGGCGGCGAACCCGATCCAAGCAAGATGCCTCGGATCGAAGGCGGAAATCTCGACGGCATTCCCGATGAAGACGATCGTGATACCCAGAACAATGACGAACAGGGGCCGTGCGCGGATCAAGACTGCGCAGACGAGGGTGGCCACGACGATTGCATGCAGGATTCCGAAATAAACATAGGCCTCCGGAAAGGTCAGGCGGGTGACTACGGTGATCGCGAGGGCTGCGGCTGTGATCACGCCCATGCGTCGCAGGAACGGTCTTGCCAGAATTTTGTTCCTCGCGGCCAAAGCAAAGCTGATGCCCACCAGCACCATGAACGTACCTGCAAGGGTGCGTCCGAACGCGATCCATAGGGGACTGGACACCCAAGGAGCAGGGATCATTCCGAGAAAGGCAAGATCCCAGACCAGGTGGAACAGGACGACGCCAAAAATTGCGATGCCGCGGATCATATCGATCGCAACAACGCGGTCCTTGGTCTTTTGATCGTGCATCGGCGGTCCGGTCATAGCAATGGTCTTGGGACGCCTAGATGGGGCCGAAGAAGATTGCTACACCCCCTGAATTAAAACAGGATTTCGGTCTTGAACCTATACCCGGTAGAGGTTGCATACCTTCAGCTATAGGATGACCCTACCAACTGATCCGATCGCGTCACGCGATGAAGACTGAAAACGAGGACTTTAGGCCATGTTGACGAGACGGCATTTCATTCAAACGACGGCGGCTCTTTTCTCCACGGCCATTGCGACGCCAGTTTTGGCCAGCCGCCAACCGACAGCTGCTGAAAAGGCCGCATGGGACGCGCAGGTGACACCCGCAAACTACGATCCGGCGACCTCGAACCCGTGGGGGTTGGAGCCGCGGTTCCTGCCTCGTCGAGTGGAGGCGAATGCGGGTCTTGTCCCCGGTGACATCCATGTCGATGCTGTCGCGCTCTACCTTTATCATATCGAGGAAGGCGGCACGGCCATGCGATATGGCGTGGCGATCGCCCGCGATGAGCTCTACGAACCCGGCACCTACACGATCCGCCGCAAGGTGCAGTGGCCGCATTGGACCCCAACTCGAAGCATGATCGAGCGAAACCCCGAGTATGAGCGATACGCAGACGGAATGGAGCCGGGGCCACAGAATGCGCTCGGTTCACGCGCGCTCTACCTGTTTGTCGGCGACCGAGACACCTATCTTCGCATCCACGGAACGCCTCACGCCCGATCAATCGGTGGACGGGCAAGCTCGGGCTGTGTGCGGATGGTGATGGCGCATATAAATACGCTCTATCCGAACGTTCGGACCGGATCGAGGGCCTTCCTCTACGCCCCGGCCTGAGCAACTTCACTGGACTGGCCGCAAATCGGATTGCCCTGAGGCGTTCTGAGCGGCAGCAGAGTCGTCTCGACCGGCCCCACGTACTCGTACCAAAAGCATCCGTCTTCCGGCATCAACCGAGCCGTCAGGACATTCTGGCTGGGGTCGGCGAGCGCGACGACTTCGTCAGGAACCGTCCGTGCCTTGGTCGATCCATTATCATCCATAGTTCCCACACATGCGCCCAGCATTGGAAGGAGGAAGAGAGTGAGACTTGCGCGGGTGCGATACATTGCCTGGTCCTATTCGGTTCATCATGATGTGCGGAGGCTCGATATGATAACTCTCCGCTCTTTCGACAATCAGGCATGACCCTTGATCCTCCGAAATCCAAGAAGTGATTTCCGACCGCGTGGAAAAACTGCAGAAACTGCGATTTTGGCCTTGAACCTCTAGGGCCTAGAGGACCCAGATTGCACGGCGAAGCATCTCGGAGCGACGACATGGTCGAAGAATCCCACCGCCATTCCCATGATCACGGCCATTCGCACGATGACCAGACCGGCAGCTGCTGCGGTTCAGCGGCGGATAGCGTGGCCGAGGCCATCCCGGCCCCTGGCACCGGTCGCAGTTTTCGGGTCAACGGGCTCGATTGCGCTGAAGAGGTCGCGATCCTTCGCCGCGTGGTCGGACCGCAGGTCGGGGGTGCCGACAATCTGGCTTTCGACGTGCTCAACGCCCGCATGATCGTCCTCGATGGCGCCCCGCCGCTCCCGGACGCGCGCATCGTCGAGATTGTCGACGGCTCCGGCATGAGCGCCAAGCCATGGGACGATGAGACCGCCGACGCCGACCAAGCCGCGCATTTCTCCCGGCAGCGCCTGTTTACGGCTCTATCTGGGGGCTTCTGGGCGGCGGGCTTCCTGTGGCATGGGGTGGAAGCGGGCGTCGGCGGTGCACTTCGGCTTTTCTCCGGGCATGGGGAGGTGCCCATGCCCCTGTCCGAGATGACGCTGTTCCTGCTCGCCATCGTTTTCGGAGCCTGGCTGGTTGCGCCTAAGGCTTGGTCGGCCGCGCGACGCTTATCACCCGACATGAACCTGCTGATGGTAGTGGCCGTAGCCGGAGCCATCGGATTGGGCGAGTTCTTCGAGGCGGCGACCGTCGCCTTCTTTTTCGCCCTCTCCCTGACGCTCGAATCCTGGAGCGTGGGACGGGCACGGAACGCCGTTTCCGCGCTGCTCGACCTCGCGCCGCCGACGGCCCGCGTTATCCGCGAAGACGGGTCCGAGGCCGATCTGCCCGCCAAGCAAGTCACCGTGGGGGACCGCTTCGTCGTCCGGGGCGGTGACCGCATCCCCCTCGACGGCGAGGTCGTGAATGGGCACGGAGAGGTCGATCAAGCCCCGATCACGGGGGAAAGCGCCCTGACTCCCAAGGAGGTCGGCGACGAGGTCTATGCCGGGACGATCAACGGCGACGGCACCCTTACCGTGCGGGCCACGAAAGCTTCCTCGGATACGGTGCTGTCCAAGATTATCCGTATGGTGGGCGACGCCCATTCCAAGCGCGCCGAGGTCGAGCAGTGGGTGACGCGTTTCGCTCGTATCTATACCCCCATCGTAATGCTACTGGCCGTCGCCATTGCGGTCCTCCCGCCGCTGGTCATGGGCGGGGGCTGGGCGGACTGGTTCTATAACGCTCTCGTCCTCCTCGTGATCGCCTGCCCCTGCGCGCTCGTCATCTCCACGCCGGTTTCCATAGTTGCTTCCCTGGCCGCAGCCGCCCGGGCTGGCGTGCTAATCAAGGGTGGGGCCTATGTTGAGGCCCCGGCCAAGCTTTCCGCGCTGGCCATGGACAAGACGGGCACGATCACCATGGGCGAACCCGAGGTCGCAGGACTGCATCCGATCGACGGGACGCCCGAAATGGACCTCCTGCGAACCGCGGTCGCGCTGGAGGCGCGGTCCTCCCACCCGCTGGCCCGCGCGATCCTGGCTCGCGGCGAACGGGACGGCCTGCCGACAGAGGCTGCCGAAGAGACGCGCACGGTGCCTGGACGGGGCGTCGAGGGAATGCTGAATGGCGCGGCCGTCTGGCTCGGCTCCGACAGGTTCGCTGCCGAGAAAGGCTTGGATAAAGCCATCCCCCGCGACCTGCTGGAACGGATCGAGGGTGCGGGCAGCACACTAGTCGCGATCGGGACCGCAGATCGCCTGATGGGCCTCATAGAGCTGCGCGACCGCATCCGCCCGGACGCGCGCGCCGTCATCTCCAGGCTTCATGCGCAGGGCGTCCGCAAGATCATTATGCTCACCGGCGACAACGAACGTACGGCTCGCGCCGTGGCCGCCGAGGTGGGCATCGACGAGGTCCGAGCGGAATTGCTGCCGGAGGACAAGGTCACTGCGATCGAAGAATTGGTCGCCGAGTATGCAGTCGTCGCGATGATCGGCGACGGCGTGAACGACGCACCTGCCATGGCCCGCGCCCATTTTGCCATCGCAATGGGCGCCGTCGGATCGGATGCCGCCATAGAGACGGCCGACATCGCCCTGATGACTGACGATATCGCCAAGGTGCCGTGGCTTATCGGACATTCGCGCCGCACCATGGGCGTGATCCGCCAAAATATCGTGCTCGCGTTGGCGACGAAGGCCGTATTCGTCGGTCTGACAGCGTTCGGCATGGCGAGCATGTGGGGCGCTATCGCAGCCGATGTGGGCGTTTCCCTATTGGTGGTCGCCAATGCGCTTCGACTGCTTCGGGGAGAAAAAGATGAACCGGACCCCAAGGGCGGCGAGCGGATCGGAACCCGAATGACACAGGGCGCCCTCGCCCACGGTCGATAGGGTCCTGACCCCTTGAGGCGTCGGAATCGGGACGATAGCACGGCACAAAAGGCGAGGCAGGCGGCGATGAACAGTTCACTAACACGGCGAACCGCCCTCCTTGGGGGCGTTGCGGTGGCGCTCGCGGGATGTGCCGGCAAGTTCCGATCCTACAACGGCCCCGAGGTGACGCGATTGCGCATCCGGAAGGCGGACCGGATACTGTTCCTTGACGGTCGCGATCGGATCCTCGCCACCTTTCCCATCGGCCTGGGCTTTGCTCCCGAAGGACACAAGCAGTTCGAGGGCGATGGTAAGACACCTGAAGGCCGGTACATGATCGACCGCCGAAATCCGAGCAGCCTGTTCCATCTGTCCATCGGCATTTCATATCCGAACGCCGAGGATAGGGCGTTCGCTGCGGCCCAGGGTCAGTCGCCCGGCGGCGATATCTTCATCCATGGCGGTCCTCGCCGGGGCATCGACCCCATGGACAAGCGCGATTGGACGGCCGGCTGCATCGCCACCACCGATCGTCAGATCGAGCGGATCTATGCGATGGTGCGCGATGGCACACCGATCGAGATAACAGCTTAGAGGATCAGCCGCCATCCAGTGCCGGTTTCCTACCGCCGAGCATCACAAGACACGCCGCACCGCAGACGACGAAGACGTCCGCCATGTTGAAGGCTGGCCAATGGGCGACGCCAACGTAGAAGTCGAGGAAGTCGGTCACGCCGCCGAGCCGTATCCGGTCGATGATGTTGCCGAGCGCGCCGCCGATCACGGTGCCGTAGGCGATGCCCTCCACGAGACTGTGCGTTCGAGCCATCCCGACCACGAGAAACGCGACGATACCGATAGCAAGCAGGGCGAGCCCCCAGGGTGGCAGGGTGCCGAGCAGGCCGAAGGCAACTCCCGTGTTTCGGGCAAAGACCAGATCGAAGCCTGGAAAGACGGTCAGACCGCCCTCAAGCTGTGATGCGTTGGCGACTACGGCGGCCTTGGTCGCTTGATCCATGACCAGAGCCACGACAGCCATGGCAACGCCGAATTGAACAGGAGGGCGCATTATCCCAGCCAGACGTCGAGAAAAAGCATGACCACTAGGCCAACAGCAAGGCCGAGCGTTGCCTGGTTCTGATGCCCGCTTCGATGGGTTTCGGGAATGATTTCGTGGCTGATAACATACAGCATCGCACCTGCGGCAAAGGCGAGGCCCCATGGAAGTAGCGGCTGAGCCACGACAATCACCGCCGCACCGAGCAGCCCCATCACCGGTTCGATCAGTCCGGTCAGGGCGGCGACACCGAATGCCGTCATCCGCGAATATTTCTCTCCCAAAAGGGCCACGGCCACGGCCAGACCCTCCGGCGCATTCTGAAGCCCGATGCCAAGCGCTACGGGGAACCCACCTTCGAAGCCCTCTGCTCCGAACGCTACGCCGACGGCGAGGCCCTCTGGCGCGTTGTGGATCGCGATGGCGATGATGAAAAGCCAGACGCGTCGCACGGCGGCCGCCTCGGGCCCCTCGCGGCCGGAGGCGAAGTGCTCGTGGGGGATCGTCTCGTTCATCAGCGCAACAACGCCCATTCCGATCAGAATGGCGGCGCAAACGATCAAGGCGGGCATGGCCCCAGTCGCCCCCTGTTCTTCTGCGGCATCGAGCGCGGGGATGATAAGTGAGAAGAAGGACGCTGCCAGCATTACACCTGCGGCGAAGCCGAGCGAGATGTCGCGCCACATGCGCGTTGGCGTCTTACCGAAGAGGACCGGCAGTGCTCCGACGCTCGTCATCAAGCCAGCGAGCAAGCTTCCGACTAGGCCAAGCATTACCGGAGAGAGTTGGGCGATGGCGGCCATTAGATATCCTTGGAGATGAGTTGTTTTTCGCGAATCATGCGTCGATCTCGGCAAGCGCCGCGAAATCCGCCCGCGTCGCGGCGAGCGCTGCTTTCGCTCTCTGCCCATCAGGCCGCTTGTCGAACCCATCGCCCTGATGAGCGATTGGATCGACGGGGCGCCCGCCGATCCGAACCTCGAAATGCAAGTTCGGCCCCGTCGCCGTGCCCGTATCGCCGACCACGCCGATTGGATCGTCTGCGGCCACGACGTCCCCCGCAGACAGTCCCGGACGAATGGCATCGAGATGGGCATACCGAGTCATCGTATCGTTGCCGTGTGTGATTTCGACAACCTTGCCGTATCCGCCTCTCCATCCGACAAAAGCGATACGTCCGGCGGCGGTGGATTTGACAGGCGTGCCGCGCATGGCTGCATAATCGACGCCGGTGTGCTGCCGCATGTCTCCGAAGATGGGGTGTCGGCGTGGGCCGAAGACCGACGACAGGCGGGCATTTTCTACAGGCGGCACCAGGTCTTTAAGAAGAGCACCGTTGCGATAGATGGAGTGTCGGCTTCCGGCATCCTCACTCGGCCACAGAACCTCGTACAGCATGCCTTCGACATCGACTGCGGCGTATCGCATGGTCGGGCGTCCAACTGCCGTTCCATCCGGAAGCATTGTCTCGTCCCATAGAATGCTGAGCCGCTCGCCGCCCTGCAAATCCCGTCGCATATCCACGAACCCATCAAGGATCCTCCCAAGGTCATTCGCGAAACCGGTCGGGACGCCAGCACGATCCAGAGAGGCGTAAATCGACCCTTCGACTTCCAGCGCACCGGCGCGGGCGACCTGCTCCGCTTCCGGCTCGATTGTCCGGGCAGAGACCGTCGATCCAAGCGTGACCTCGATCGTTTTGCCTTCGCCGACGGCCAACTCGACCGATACGGGAACGGGTGTCGATCCGTAGAGCACTCGCAATTCGTACCCTGGCTTGAGCTTACGCAGGTCATACTCTGACGCGAGCGCATCCGTGATTGCCGACTTCATAGGGCTATCCACACCTGCTGCTTCAAGCATCGAGCCGAGCGTATCTCCTGGGTCGAGGGTCTTGGACCAGGGGGGGAGAGCGAGTGCGGCTCTGATCGCCTCAAGACTACTCGGTATGTCAGGCAGGTCGAGATATGGTTGCAGGGTCACTGGCCGGGTCTCCGCCATTGCGACAGCGACCTTCGGAGCAGCTGGTTCGGCGGGAGCGGCGAGGCTTGTCGGCGCCGCGCTCAAAATCCGTGGCGGCTCCGCCATAGGCATCCGCCAAGCCGTCGTGCCGCCGACAGTCATGATCGACGCCAGTCCCAGAAGGCCCATTGTTCCAATTTTGTTCATTGCCCTGCCTCTTCATTCTGAAACGCTCGCCGTATTTTTGGCAATGCGAAGTCCCTCGGTTCGTGATAGTCGATAGCCGTCACGAAACGTCCTGTCGCGTCGAATAGGAAGACGCCTGCCGTATGGTCCATCGTGTAGTCTTCCTCCAGCGGGACCTTTCGATATCCTACGCGGAATCCCGCCGCGGCCTTCGCTGTCTCCGGGGGCGTGCCGGTCCAGCCTTGGATCGCCGAGTGGAAGAACCCGACATATTCTGAAAGGATCTCCACCGTGTCCCGTTCCGGATCGACCGTGATCAGAACGGGCGTGATCCGCTCTGCATCTGTGCCCAGCTCGTCGAGCCAGCCCGAAATATCCGACAGCGTCGTCGGACAGATCTCGGGACAATGGGTGAAGCCGAAGAACACGAGTGCCGGCTTGCCGGCCAAGGTATCCGGGCCGACGTTGCGGCCCGATTGGTCGGTCAAGGTGAATGACATCTCGGTCAGCGGCAAAGGCCGGGGATCGTCCGTCTGAGCTTGGTCTGCTCCGGGGCCATCGACCTGCCACCAGCCAAGCAGCAGAGCGAAGACCAGCGCAGCGACGACGGCGCCCGAGGCGAGAAAAGTCCGACGCATTCCCGGTCGCTCAATCGGTCGTAGCCGCGACTTCAGCCTCGACCATCGCAATGAGTTGTGCGGCCCCGAACTCGGGCAGCGGCTTTCCGTTCACGAAGAAGGTCGGTGTTCCGCGGATGCCGACCGCCTCGACGTCGGCACGGTCTTGGTTGAGCACGCCGATCACGTCGGGCGCGCGCATCTGCGTCTCAGCTGCCTCGGCGTCGAGACCGGCAGCGACGGCGACCTCCATGATGAGAGCAATGTTGGCACCTCCATGCGACGCCCATCGGGGCTGTGCCTCCAGCAGGGCGTCCATGACGGGAAGAAACACGCCCTGCATACGGGCAGCCTCGAGCACCTTGACGGCCACCTCGGAGGCCTCGCCGTGGAATGGCGTGTAACGGACGACGACCCGAACATCGTCTGGGTGGTCCTCGAGAATGCCTTTTACGATAGGATGGAAGCGGCGGCAGGCCTCACAGGCCGGATCGAAGAATTCGACGATGGTCACGGGCGCGTCTTCGCGCCCCAAGATCGGCGAATGGCCCCGCACCAGCGCGTCCTGCGCCTGGACTGGCTCCGCTGTCGCGATAGCGGCCGTGTCCGGGCGGCCCATGTACCAAGTGCCACCGGCGAAGAGCGTTAAGGCAACGGCGAGGATGGCAAGGAGTGTGGTCTTGGTGGTCATGTGGCAATCCGTCGAAGAGGCAGGAGAAAGAAGCCGATCGCGGCAAAGGCACCGAGCGCCATCATCGGGATCGGGAGGCCGAGAAAGAGCATCCCATCATCGGTGCAGGACGGTCCGGTATCGGAACAAGGCGTGATCGGCGCGGGCACAAGCCCGACGTAGAGGGCCATGTGGTAACCCGCGATCAGGACACCCCCTGCCGCAAGCGGCAAGGCATAGACCCAAACTTTCGTATCTTCTCGCCAGACGGCGACCCCGAGCACGATCGCGAGCGGGAACATGAAGGCGCGCTGATACCAGCAGAGAGTACAGGGCATCTGTCCCAGAACCTCGCCTATGAAAAGCACAGCCAGCGACGATCCTAGGGCCAAGACCCAAGCGATTAGGAGATAGCGCGTCGCAGTGCCATCCAGCGCGCTACCGGTCGATATGACGGTCATTTCTAAATCCTTCCCCGCAAGTCGTCAGCAACCTCGGAGGGTGTGGCGTTACGGTCGAAGGTGCGCACGAAGACACCTTCATCATCGAAGAGCAGCAAATTTGGCGCGTGCCCCATCGTATAGCCGTCGGGCGCACCTTCGTCCTCGACGCGCTCGTAGTAGATCTTGAAAGCGCCAGCCGTCCGTTCAAGTTGCGTGTCCGTGCCGCCCAGTCCCACGATGGCGGGGTCGAAGAAGGCGAGGTATTCCTTCAGGCGCGATGGCGTGTCGCGCGACGGGTCGACGGTGACGAAGATCGGCTGGACCTGTTCACGATCCGCGCCGAGATTGTCCATCGCGGCCGAGATTGTGGCCAGGCCTGTCGGGCAGATATCCGGGCAGTTGGTGAAGCCAAAGAAGATCAACATCCAGCGCCCACGGAATTCGTCCCGAGTCTGCACCATGCCATTTTGGTCGGTGAGTTCGAACCGCGCCTGCACGCCGTCCGCCTCGGGCGCGACGAGGAACGGGATCGAGGTCACGCGAGATGGTGCGAGTGCCAGAAAACCGACGCCAACGAGAGCGACGGCCACGGCAGTCCACAACACCAGTCTCAGCTTCGACATTTCTCGAAATAGCCCTCACGATCGCATAAGACTGGAGATGCGATCTCTAGTAGGTAGAGGTTCAAGCGCTAAATCTTCGCGTTAGATCACGAGACCGTGAATCGCCGGACCTTCAATCACTTCAGGTATCACTCTAAAACCTCTGAAGCTTGAAGGTTTAGGAGGACACATGCTGACCATTGGAGATCTGTCGCGCCGGACCGGAACGAAGGTCCAGACGATCCGGTACTACGAAAAGATCGGAATCATGCCCGAACCCGGTCGCACTGAGGGGAACCAGCGGCGCTATGGATCCGATGAGCTCGACCGACTGTCGTTCATACGACATGCCCGGCAGCTTGGGTTTTCCTTAGACGCGATCCGGGAACTTTTAGGATTGTCAGACATTCCAGATCGCTCCTGCGCCGAGGTCGATGACATCGCACGACGCCAGCTTCAACACGTGAAGCAACGCATCGCGCGGCTCGAAGCCTTGCGCGTCGAGTTGGCTCGGATGGTCCACGAATGCTCCGGTGGAACAGTAGGAGAATGTCGAGTTCTGGGAGTTCTGCGCGATCACGACGAGTGCCTGACACAGCATAATGAAATCGGAGCCTGAGCGTAGAATCGCGCCGCGCGAACCAACGGCAGAAAACCTCCATGGCAATGCAGAAAAACCCTTGAACCTCTAGCGGCTAGAGCGCCTAGGTCTCGATCAGAACGGGGTGGATTTAGGGATTTCGGCTCGCCCCAAGGGGGGCCGGCTTCATCCGGCAATCTCCTCCCCATAGACGAGCTGGAGCCGCCGCATGTCGCACGATCATGGTCACGTACATCTTGATCCGGCTTCGGGTGACCGGCGTGTCGCGGTGGCGATCTGGGCAAACGGCTTACTCACTATCGCGCAGATTTTGGGTGGAATCCTCTCCGGAAGCCTGGCGCTGATCGCGGACGCCATCCACAATCTATCCGACATGGCCTCGCTGGTCATCGCTTTCGCGGCGCGCAAGATCTCGCGACGTCCCGCGGATGCACGCATGACATTCGGCTATGGGCGTGTGGAAGTCGTGGCCGCATTAATCAATTACACCTCGCTGATTTTGATCGGGATCTACCTGATCTACGAGGGCATCATGCGCTTTATCGAGCCTTCCGAGGTCTCAGGCTGGACGGTCGTCATCCTCGGAGGTATCGCCCTGATCGTCGATGCCCTTACGGCCGCGCTGACCTATTCGATGCAGAAGGGGAGCGTGAACATCCGCGCCCTCTTTCTGCACAACTTGTCCGACGCGCTCGCCTCCGTTGCGGTGATCGTCGCTGGAAGCCTGATCCTGCTTTATGACTTGTACTGGATCGATCCGGCCATCACGCTCGGGATCGCAGCCTATATCCTCTATCTCGCGCTAACTGAGATCGGCGGGCCGATCCGAACACTGATGCTGGGCTGCCCTCCGGAGTTGGATGCGGAGGCGGTCATCGCGGCCGTGGAAGAGATCGACGGCGTGGAGGAACTGCACCATGTGCATCTGTGGCAGATGGAAGAACACCAAGCGGCCTTCGACGCGCATGTCGTCCTCCTCACCGATCGCTGGAACGAAGCGGAAAACGTGAAGCGCGCGATCAAGATCCACCTTCGAGACGCATTCGATATCGATCATACGACGCTCGAACTGGAGCGGGCCGATCACCGGCATCGCGAAGCTGCACAACTCGGACATGAAGATGCTGGATCGGCCCAAGGCACCTAACTAACACGACACAAATCACGGAGACCACAATGCGTCGCACACTGCTTTCGTTCCTGCTGACGGCGACCGCTGCCCTACCCCTCTCTGCTCACGAGTTTTCGGGCAAGGATCTGGAGATCGGGCATCCCTACACTCATCCCATGCCCAGCGTCGCACCGACGGCGATCGCCTATCTGACGGTGACCAATACGGGCACCGAACCCGATCGATTGGTCGCGGTCGAGGCGACGAATTTCGAAGGCGCGAGCCTCCACCGGACCGAAATTGCGGACGGCATCGCACGGATGCGATCACAGCCTGAAGGCATCGTCATTCCGCCCGGCGAAACCATCGCGTTCGAGCCCAATGGCTACCATGTCATGCTCGAAGGTTTGGGCGGCGATCCTATCGAGCTGGACGAGACCTTCCCTGCGGTCTTGGTCTTCCAGCGTGCTGGCAACGTCGAGATCGTCATCAACGTCGATCCTCGTGGCGCGGGGATTTCCGGAGGCGATCACTCCGACCAAAGCGACATGGAGGGTATGGGCGACGATCCGAATGACCACGACGAAATGGACGAGGAGGACTAACTGTCGTGAACGCTCGGTAGCCTTAGGCCCGAATATGCTGCACCGTCGGCTCGTCTTCGACGTCGATCTCGACAGTCACGTGATCCATACCAAACTGTTCCTCCATCCTAGCCCTGATCGCAGCCCGCACCGTTAGCTGATCCGCGTCTCGCGTGATGGTAGCCTCGAGTGTCGCAACGGGCCGTTCTTGAGTGATCGACCACGCATGCAGGTGATCGACCGACACCACGCCTGGTACTGAAGCGACGAGGTCGGTCGTCACTTCGCGCGTATCGAACCCAGCCGGCGCACCCTCGAGAAGTATGTGCCCGCTCTCTTTCACTACGCTCCAAGCCGATCGCAGGATGAGCAAAGCAACCAACACCGACAAGATCGGGTCGATAGGTGTCCAGCCGGTGAAGATAATCACGAGGGCTGCCGCAAGGGCGGCGACGGAACCGAATAGATCTCCAAGAACATGAAGCGCGGCGGCCCTGACGTTAAGGTTCTCTCCTTCTGTGCGCGACAGGATCCAGAACGATAGGACGTTGACTGCAAGGCCACCCGCAGCGACCCAGAGCATCAGACCTCCCAGGACGGTGCTTGGTTCGCTCAAACGATGCCAGGCTTCGAAGCAAATCCAGATCGCGATAGCGAACAGCGACAAACCATTCACAAGCGCTGCGAGGACGGAAAAGCGATCGAAGCCGTATGTTCGCTTCCAGTCCGCGGGGCGGCGGGCCAGCCGGAATGCGAACCAGGCTAAGACGAGCGAGGCGAAATCCGTCAGCATGTGTCCCGCATCGGCCAATAGCGCGAGCGATCCCGATACAACGCCACCTACCACTTCGGCCCCCATGAAGCCGCCTGTCAGAAGGGCCGCGAGTCCGATCGCACGCTCCTTCGACCGTTTCTTCTCGGGTGAAGCGTCTTGATCGCCGCTTCCATGCGCGTGTCCTGCACCCATCCTTCAGTTTCCCTCCCAAGACCCGGAGCCCGTTGTCCGGCGGCTCAACGCACGAAACCGACAAACCGTGCCGTTCGGCTCAGATAAATGTCGTAAGCCGTGCCATAGGTCCTCCTAAGCCACGGCTCTTCGGCAAAGGGCGCGATCGCCAGCGCGATGATGATCCCGATCGCAACCGGGACAACCCAGACGGATGCGGCAAGCAGTATCCATCCACTCATGATCATCATGTCTGCGAAGTATTGCGGGTTGCGAGACCATCGATACCAGCCATCGACCTGCAACGCCGCCGGGCCGCCGCTGGTCGCCCCCAGACCAATATTCGCGACCGCGCTCCAAACCACGACGTTGCCAATCAGAATAAGGGGGAGTCCGAGGCCCCAACGAAGCCAGTTTGGCCAATCGAGCCCGTTCCAGTTCAAGATGCCCAACCCGATTGCACAGCCGAACACCCAGAAAGTCGGCAGCCATATTGCGATAAATGTCATTGGCGTAACCGCACGGAGCGGCCAGAGCCGTCGCTCCGGAACAGCGATCGACCACAAGAGCATCACAATCACTGCCACGTTCACGAGGCTTCCCGAGAGAAGAAGGATTTCCCTCAAGGCTGAGCCCGCTGGCGACCGACAGACTCCGGTTCTGACCCCAACGGAGAAAGACTGTCGGATCGATCATCGGCTACCATGAGCGCCGAGGTCCCAGGAATCGTGGGCACCCTCCCCCGGCGGATGCCAGCGACGCGGGCGTTCATCCAGTGGCGGATCGCATGTCGGTAGATAAACCCGCGCACGAGGCCGAATGCTTGGGTATGCTTGGCATAGAAAGCGTCTGGATCGTCGTAGAGCCCGAGGTCGCGGTTGATCCCCGTGCGCTGGATGTAGGTGTCACTGCCCGTCCAAGCGACCGGCGGATCGGTCAGGCAGTCCGTCCCTGCCCCGTAGGCGCAGAGCGACGAGCGGCCGGCGAACGCGGTCTGGAGCGCGGACAGGAACAACGCGTCGAGGATGAACCCTTCGAGGTTCACCCATGCCCCACCCCGTTCGACCTCCACCCAGGAATGCAGGATGCTTTCGGGCGCGATGCGGTAGGCGATTTCGGGCACCACGCCGCGCTGGAGCGCCTTGTGGATGGTGAAACCGTGCAGGCGGCAGGGGACGTCCAAGCCACGCAGCAGCGCCATGAGCAGCGTCGCCTTGGTGTTGCATTGCCCGTAGCCATCGCGCAGCACCTCCGAGGCCGGAATCGCGTCGTCGCGGTTGAAACCGAACGCGATTTCGTCGCGGACGAAGTCGTAGGCCGCGCCGATGCGTTCAAAAGGCGACAGGGTGGTCCAACCCCGCGCCGTGATCAGGTTGCCGATCGCGGTGGCGTCGAAGTTCAACAGATCGGTGCGGCGGAGGTGTCGATCGGTCATGTCAGCGCCCTTGATTCGTTTGTCCCGTCCAAGATGCGATCTACAGCGGCTGTAGCTTCAAGAGGTGATTGTGATGCAGGGTGACTCCAACAGGGCACTCTCGCATAGGGCATCCGTGAAGGTGATGGTATCTGATACCGCGAATTCGTGGATCAGCTAGATGCCATGAACTTGGAGAGCGAAGTTATCTCCGCAACTGCAGTGCCCACATATCCCGCTCTTCGATGTCGCCCGGGTTTTGGCCGTCCGAACGCTACCGGCTCCGACCCAATGCACTGATGAACCGGCCCGAGGTTTCCGAAGGGGCGACCACGACGCCTTCGGCCGAAAGGGCACGAAGTACCTTTGCATCGCGCCCATAGACGTCATCGCGGAAATTTAGCCCACCTCGTGCATCAGTGAATGCCGTCCGGTAAACAAGGTGAACCGGGATCGGCGACACTAGGTTTACGCGCGTCTCGTTGGTGCTGCGCAGGATGCGTTGGAAGAATGCCTCTGGATCCTCCTCTTGTGCGGCGAGGAGGTGGTAACCGAATTCGAAGGGGCGCTTGAGCCGAATGCAGCCGGAGCTGAAATCGCGAACGTCCTCTTCGTATAGGTTCTTGGCCGGTGAGTCATGGAGATAGATCGCATGTTCGTTCGGAAACATGAATTTCACGAACCCGAGGGCATTTCTTGGCCCCGGCGGCTGACGCATGGAGAACGGGAAATTCCGCGCCGTGTACTGCGAGAAGCCACGAGAACGATTTACCTCTCGGCCCCTGCTATCGGTGATCCTCATGTAGGAGGCTGCGTAAGGGTTCGCACGGAGCCGCGGCAGGTAGTCCCGGACGGCGATCGTGCGGGGCACGTACCAGGTCGGGTTGATGACCATGTGGTCCATCGTGTCCGAGAACTCGGGCGTGTGCTTGCCATTTATGGCCTGACCGATGACCGAGACCGTGCGGAACGTCTCGATCCCGTCGTCCAGCACAGTGGTGTGGAAGTCGGGCAGATTGACCCAGATCTCCCTTCCCACGCCACGGCCTCTTGGCAACCAGCGCTCCCTTTCCATGGCGACGAGGACCTGTCCAAGGCGATCGGCGGCGGAGACGTTCAGGGCCGCGATCGTTCTTGGGCCTGCCACGCCGTCGACTCGGAACCCCATTGCGGCTTGCGCCCTGCTGACGGCGGCAATCATCTGTGTGTCGTAGGTCGCGGATACGGATCTCGCGAGGAAGCCCTGCTCCCGGAGCCGCTCCCGAAGGGCAACGACTTCCGACCCCGACGCTCCGGGCTCGAGACGCGTCGCTCGTACCTTGGCTCCCCATCCGCCGTCATCGACGGCATCCTGGAGCATTTGTCGGTGCCGCATCAGGCGGACGTACTCGGGGGACTGGGGCGCGAGTTCGCGCAGCACCACGACCGGGTCTCCCTCCTCCATTCTGCGCATAAGCTCGTCGACAGGGATGATTTCCACATCACGCGGCATGGTCACCGGATCGATTTCGCGCGGAACCGTGAGGCCCGAGGACAGCGCACGTGCGAGATCGAGGTAAATTCGGCTGATCTCGACCTCGAGCCGGCCCCGGTCCCTCTGCGTTCGCGCGGCCGCGATACGCGTTCGCAAGGCTTCAGGATTGAAGCGATCGATCGGGAGCCCGTGATAATCCGCCGTAGAGAGCGCCAAGATCAACGCACTCAGGCGGTTCCGTCCTTGTTCGTCATTCGTTGTCCAGAACGGCTCGAACTTCCGGGCGCGATAGAAGGCTGCGAGGTCATCAACACGTTCGACGTCTTCTGCCAAGGCCATCTTGAAGCCCGGGTTCTCTCCGAACGGATTCGGAGAAGCGGCATGACTTTCGCCTGCCGATATCGCCATGACGGCAGCGAAAGTAAGGGCTGATAGCCTCAAAATGGTCATCTCTGTCTCCAAATCAATTTCCCAGCGAGACATAATACGACCTGTTCCCACTAGAGGTTTTACTCACGATCCTGTGTTCGCAAAAACGAATCTTCGATGTGTTGCACAATGGTTGCTCGGCGCTAATCGCACGCTCTCAGCACGGTTCCGCGGAACAGATTATCTGTTTCGACAGGATCGGTCCTACGATTTGGAACGGAGGAGACGGGTACCTAGACCCATTTGGAACACCCGAAGCTGCCATTCGTGCGTTTTGCAGCATTGGTCTCTGTAGGTTCGAAGCGGTCATCAACCTCGCTTGACGTAGAAGCCAGCTCTCGGATGCCTCTAACCGACCGCCCCCGCCATCATCACCTCCTCCACGCCCCGCCGTCCGTCCCGCCTCCCCAATTGCACCACCACGTCGATGGAAGCCGTACAGTAGCGACAAACGTCGGCGTAGGTCATGGCGATGCCCGTTCCCATGACCATCAGCGCGAGGCGGTCGATGGCCTTGGCGGCGGTGTCGGCGTGTACGGTGGTGACCGAGCCCGCGTGGCCGGTGTTGATCGCCTCCAGGAAGGTCACGCATTCCGCGCCGCGCAGCTCCCCCAGGACGATGCGGTCGGGGCGCAGGCGCAGGCTTGCCTCCAGAAGGCGCGCGGCGGAGCGGGCGGAGGCCTCGTCGCGCTCGGCCAGCAGCATTACGCGGTTGGGCTGCCCGGGGAACAGCTCGAACGCGTCCTCGATGGTGACGATGCGCTCGCCGGCCGGGATCAGGTCCAGCAGGCCGCGGGCAAAGGTCGTCTTGCCCGTCGTGGTGCCGCCGGAGACGAGCACGTTCAGCCGGTCCTCGACGCAGCGGCGCATGGCGCCCTTGACGTCGCCACGGCGCATCAGCTCCACGACCTTACCGGCCCGATTGCGGCGGCTGCGCGCCAGATCAACGAGTTCGCCATGGAGGAGGCCGAAGGCGTCCAGCCCGACCCGCTCCTCGCGGTAGCGGCGCAAGGCGATGGCCGCGCCTGCCTCTACGGCGGGCTCGTGCACGACCTGCGCGCGGATGGGGCGGCCGTCCGGCAGGGCGATCTTGCCCGAAACGATCGGGCGTCGGGCGGAGATCTGGCCCTTGGTCTCGCCGGCGATCGCACGGGCGAGATCGCGCAGCCGGGCGGGGTCGAAGCGCACACCGACCAGCAGCGCCATGTGGGTCGAGCCGTGCCGCTCGACCCAGGGAAGACCGTCCGGGTTCACGACCACCTCGACGGTGGCCGGGTCGTCCAGCGCCTCGCGTAGCGGCGCGAGGTAGGCCAGCAGGAAGGAGGTGTCCGTCGGGGCGGACTCCACCCCGTTCATCACAGTAGCTCCAGGTCGCGGTCGACGATCACTATGATCGCGGCGCCGGGCTCGACCGTGACGACGGGCGGGAGGGTCGCGTAGGCGCCGATCGCGGCGCGCGTGGTGCGCTCGAAGTTCGCGCCGATGTTTTCGGCCACCTCGCCCTCGATCCCGCCACCCGCCTCCGCCGCGGCGAGCGCCGGTGCAACTCCGATCACCGACAGGAGCGCGGCTGAGCCGAAGCGCTGCCCGAACCGCGAGTCCACCCTCCCCGTCAGGCCGGACCGCCCCTGCGTATCCGCGCCGAACCCCGCGAGAGTCACCGACTGGCCGTCCGGCGTGACGATCCGGCTCCACCCCACCAATGCGCGGCGTTGCCCGAGCGAGACGTCCGCGCTGTAGGCACCGAAGAGTCGCGAGCCCGCGGGGATCAGGATGTGGCTATGGTCGAAGCCATGGACGGGCCGCGTGACCACGGCCGTCACCGGACCGGGCAGACCGGTGTCGATGGCTGTCTCCAGCGTCGCCTCGATCACGGTGCCTTGCAGGACCGTGCGGGCAGGGTTCGCGATGGCCGTGGCACGTGCCACCGGTGCGGCCTCGGCCAGCCCCGCGACGAAGGCCCGACCGGTCGCGTCGCCGGGGGCCGGTGTCCCCTGCCCCGCCGCGGCGACACCCGCGGTGCTGCCACCGGCGTCGAACACGACGCCATCGGACTGCACCTGAGCGCGAGCCAGCGCCTGCGCCTCGGCGCGACGAGCCTCCAGCTGCGCGCGGCGCTCGGCCTCGGCGGCCGCCTGTCGGTCGGCCTCCGCCCGGGCGCGCGTCATGTCGTCCATGCCGCCCTCCAGCCGCCCGCGCAGGTCGCGGTTTTCCTCTTCCACGGCCACAACCTGCCGGGACAGTGCCTCCAGCCGCATTGTCGCGGCCTGCCTCTCCTGCTCCCGCCGCAGCCTCTCGGCCTCGGCGGCGGCGGCCTCGGTTTCGCGGCGTGCCCGTTCCCGCGCAAGGCGCTGTTCGGCCTCCAGCTCGGCGCCGCGCAGCCGGTTGTCGAACTCGGCCTGCAGCTGCGCCACCAGCTCCGCGTTCTGCGCCTGCATCGCCGAGACCGCCTCGGCAAGCGCGGCGCCGTCGTCGGCGGGTGGGCGCTCGGCCAGTTCGGCGAGCTGCGTGCGCAGGGCGGCCATCTCCTCCGCCAGTTCGGCATTGCGCCGTTCCAAGTCCTCTCGCTGCGCGTTCAGGTCGTCCCGGGGCGGCCCGCTATCTAAAGGCTCCGTCATCAGTGCAGGTTCGGGCGTCATGTCGATCCTGCCGAAGCTGCTACCTTCCTCCTCCTCCTGCCAGTCCTGCGCCCTTGAGGTCTCAGGCGGCGGAGCTTCCCCGCCTTTGATGGCGGGCCAAGCCGTCAGGCCCGCCCCGGCCACACCGGCCGCAACCAGAGCGGCTGCGGCCCACGGGCGGCGGCGCGGCCGCTCGACCACGTAGGGCTTTTCCCGGGAGGTCTCGATCTCTTCGCGCTTCGTCTCCGCCATGTCAGAACTCCCGCGACCGCAGGGCGTCGGCGTCGGGCCCCGTGACGTAGTTGGTCCCCGTGCGCGTGATGCAAACGTAGGCGTCGCCGACCCGGACCGTGTAGCTTTCGCGCACCCCGCTCACGCGCACGACCGTGCCACGTGTCGTACTGTTCTGCGTGACCTCGTAGCCCGCGCTATTCACCCCGAAGATCGCCGGCCGCACGCCGGAGCGGAATTGGAAGAAGGTGGACCGCCCGTCGTTCCAGACCTGCAGGGGACGGATCTCCTCGCCCCCTTCCCCTTCCGCGAAGCGGTAGCCCAGATCGCGACCACCGGCGACGAGCTGAGGTTGCGGGGCGCGGTCCTCGGGGAAGTTCACCACCACGCGAAAGGTCGGTCGCCGCTCTTGCCCTTCGGTCAGAGAGAAGGCGATCGCGCGGCGGTTGGTGTAGATCGTCATGTTGGTCGAGACGCGCGGCACGACCGGCTTGATCGACACGGTCTGACGGTTCGACAGGACCTCCACTTCGAAGCTCTCGCTGTCGCCCAGCAGGACCTGGTTGATCCGCTCGCCCGCGCCAAGTTCCACGGCGGTGTTCACCCGCAGGTGCGTGTCGACGCGGATCACGTCGGAGGCGTTGAAGTGGACATGCCGGACGCGGGCGTCCTGCCCCATGGTGACCGGCGCGCGTTCAGCCAGAACGGGGCCGGCGAGCAGCGCCGCGAGACATGCGATGGTCGCGGTCCTCATGTTCCGCCTCCTTCCCGAATGGCCTCCGCGTCGACGCGGAAGGCGGTGACCGTGAATCCCAGCGGGTTCTCCCAGACGCGCGCGAGGCTGCGTTCCTGCCGCGGCGCGAAATCGAAGGCGACCGTGGCAACGAAACTCTGGCTGCGTGGCGCCTCTCGGCGGCGGTGGAGCGTCTTCGTGAACCGCATCTGCGCCACGCCCGGCTCGAGGAAGGTGACCGAGCGCACGGCGACGTCGACCTGCGCCTCGGTGCCCAGCACGTCCGGCGGGTAGTCCGGCGACCCGGGCGTCCAGAGCGCCGTCAGCGACCGGCGCGCCTGTCCCGAGGAGCGGCGGCGCACGCCTTCGAGCCGGGCCTGGATACCGGGGCGGAAATAGCCCTCGCGGTCGGACAGGTAGCTGACCAGAAGCGCCTCGCGCACCGCCTCTTGGTCCGAGATGCCGGTGGGCCGCACCTGATAGACGCGCTCGGCGGCGCCGGTCGTGCCGTCCACCAGCACGGTGAAGACCTCAGTGCGCTGGAGCGGCAGCAGCGCCACGATCACGCCGGCCATGGCCACCGCTACGCCAACGGCGCAGGCGGCGACGATCCAAGCCGTCCGCGCCGCTCGGCGCGGGCCGATCACGAGATCCACGTCGAAGTCGCTCATCTTTTCATCCTTTCTTCATGCGTGCGGCCATGGATCCGGCCCCCGCTCGGGCTCCGCGCCCAATGAGGCCGCCCGCCCGGCCGGCGAGGTTGCTGTAATGCGCCATCGGTCCGCGTAGCGGCTGGCCGGTCCGAGCGCCCTCGAAGGTGCCGGCGCTGAGGCGCGCCGTCGCGCTGGCGCCGCGCCCGACCGCCCTGCGCGACAGCCCGGCGGCGTCGGCCGCGATGCCGCCGATGGCGATGTTGGTTGCGGCGAGCGACTGCGCGAAGGACGGCACCAGCACGAGGAGGCCCGCGCCCAGCATCATCACGACTACGAAGGAAAGCGCTTCGCTTAGCGTTTCGATGCCGCCCATGTCGGCTGGCGCCACTTCCGCGCCCGCTGAGATGGTGAAGCCTGCCATGGCCGCGACGAGCAGCGGCACGAAGGCCATGCCGAGGGCGAGTTTCACCCAGGCCTCGAAGATCGGGGCGGTCTGCCGGAACAGCGTGCAGGCCACCATGGCCGGCGCGATGGCGATCAGGACGGCGATCATGATCTTGGCCGCCGACAGCACGATGATCGCCACCGTCGCCATGATCGAGGCGACGAGAAACATCAGCAGCCCGGCCATGGCGCCGACTATGAGGCCGCCGCTCTCCGAGATGGCGTCGCCGATCTCCAGCGCCGTCCGGTAGAGGTCGTCGAGCCCGTCGTAGAGGTTGGTGACGGTCGCGCCCGACAGCGCGCTCAGCATGCCCGCGCCTATCTCGCCCGGCGCCTCCGTTAGCGCGAGGTAGACGGCCGTGATATTACCGTAGACGAGAAACACGTTCACCAGCGTGATCCGCAGCGCGAGGCTCACGGCGGTGCCCACCGTCAGCGGCACCGTCTGCAGCACGAGGTTCGCGCCGACCAGCGCCACGGTCAGCGTCGATGCGATGGCCACGACCGGGCGGACGGCGGTCAGCACACCATCATAGGTCTGCGCCGCCACGCCGATGACGGTCGCGTCTACGAGGCCGAGGATCTGCTCGATCACCGCCATCAGCCGTCTCCGCACCGCTCTTCGCTGAAGGTGCGGTATTGCTGCTCGACAGAACTCCAGTCAGGCCGCCGGTAGGAGCGGACGCGACTGTAGTCCGCGTCCGTCAGCTCCGCCGGCCCCCTGCCGAACGTCTCCTCGAAGAACCCCGCGAAGGGCAGCGCCTCGTAGACGCAACCGCAGGAGCCGGTCGCCACGGCCGCCTCGCGCGCCTCCACGAGGTAGGCCTTCTCGGCCGCCCCGGCGAAGAACTCGTTCTCCCAGAACGGCGTGTCCGGCACCGGCGCCTCGCAGACCTGCGGCCCGGCGAACATCAGCAGTCCGCGCGCACGGACCTCGCCCATGGCATCCAGCAGCGCATCCGCGTCCTGCGCCTCTGTCGCTGCGACCACGTCGGCCAGGAGAGCCTCGTCTGACAGCTCCGCCATGGATTGCGCGGCCGCGGGTCCGGCGATCGCCGCCAGCGTGGCCATGGCCAGAAGGTGATGTCTCATTCCTCGGTCTCCTCTCCGATGGTGGGGCCCGTGCCATAGTCGAAGAAGGCTCGGGTGCGTGCCTGCTCGGCGGCGAGGTCGAGCCCCGATTGTGCGCCGGCTAGGCCCGCGGCCGCGTTGAGCCGCCACATCTGCCCCAGCATGAAGTTGGTCTCGGCCGCCATGCGCGTGTTGAGGTCGACCGATTCCTTGAGCGTCTCCTGCGCGCCGATCGCGTCCACCAGGCCGTCGACGCGGCCGAGGCTCGCGGCCGCCTCCTCGTAAGCCATCTGCGAGGCGCCGATCGCCACGGTGTTGGCGGCGGCCGTGGTCGCGATCCGTTCCGCCGCTGGTTCGCCGGAGGCGGCCATCCCCTCCAGCGTCTCCGGGGTGAAGCCCGCATTCGCCATGATCCCGCGGAAGGCCTCGGCCGCGCGCAGCTCGCCCACCGTCACCTGCCCGTCGAGCAGCTTGTCGCGGATGGCGTCGAAGTCGCCGACCGACAGCCGGTCGACCAGTCCGTCGAGATCGACGATCTTGGCTGCCCGATCCCGGAGATCCTTGGCATCATTATAGAGGCGTGCAATCTCGTTGATCCCCGTCACCGAGCCGAGGATGCCCTCCAGGTTCGTCAACTGGTCGACCTGAAGCTCGACCTGACGGCGTAGCTCCTCGATCTGTCGAAGCTGCGCTTCGGCGTCCCGAAGTGCTGCCTGCAGCTGCTGCACGTTCTGCGCGAGGTTCGAGCCGTCGATCACCGGCACGCCCTGCGCCCGCGGCGCGGAGTCGGGAAGGACGGTGGCAGCCGCCAGCACGGCGGCGCCGAGCGCGAAGGCGCGTCTAGCTGTCATCGGCGTATCTCCAGAAGGTCGTGGTCTCCAAGGCGTCGGCCGCCTCCACGAGGTTGCCCGCGGCCTCGACCTTCACGGCTGCCGCATGTCGGCGCAGCGTCAGCGCCATCAGCCGGGCGCGTTCGGCCAGAACGTAGGTGGAATGATCGACAGCCTCCTTGGCGGTCGCGGAGCGGCCCTCGCGCAGCAGTGCCGCCATCCGGCCCATGGACGCCTCGACCTGCCCGGCCAGATGGTTGCCGTAGCCGACCGACGCATCGGCCCAGTTGCCCCAGGCCGCCGAGGCGCCATCCACCCCGACAAGGCTGCCGGTCATGTCCACGCCGGTGATGACGCCGAGATATTCGTCGTAGTAGCGCCGAATGCGCCGGACATAGGTCTGCGTCTCCTCGAAGGGTGGGATGCCCCCGTACTCCATCACCCGACCCGGTCCCGCGTTGTAGGCGGCGAGCGCATGGTCGACCCGCCCGAACCGCTTGAGCTGCGCCAGGATGTAGCGCGCGCCGCCGTCGAGGTTCTGCCAGGGATCGTAAGGGTCCACGCCGAGGTCGGAGGCGGTACCAGGCATGAGTTGGCAGAAGCCCCGCGCGCCGACATGGCTGACGGCGGCGTTGTTGAACCGGCTTTCCTGCTTGATGAGCGACTGGAACAGGATGCGCCACGTAAGCGGGGTCAGCCCCGCCGCGGCGAGGCCGGCATGGCCTTCGTAGCGCCGCGCGGTGGCGATGATCATCCGCTCCACGTCCGCGTTCTCGCCGAACAGGCGATCCGCGTCCGGATGCGCCTCGGTTACGGGATAGGTCTCGTCCGCGGAGGCCCATCCTAGCCCAGACGCTTCGAAGCGCGACAGATCGGTGGGGCCGGATGCGCCCTCGAGGAAACGCTCGTAGGCCGCGAGCTGATCGGCGTGCAAAGCCTCCTGCTCGCCGTGCACGGCCGACTTGTCGGCCTGGCGTGCGGCGTCGCGGCCCATCTCGGCGACGCGCGAGATCGCGCGGGCGAGCCGCGAGCCGTCCACGATGGGAACGCCCTGTGCCAACGCCGCTCCGCCGAGCACGGCGCCGGCCGCGACGATGGCCGGCACGATCCTAGAAGTCCTGGAAGTCGCAGGCATGGCCGGCCCCGGAGACGAAGGACATGGATGGCGAGGCATCACCGGCGCAGGGCGAGCGCTTGCCGGTGGGGACGCCGCAACTCGCCAGCAGGGCGAGGGCGAGAGCGGCACAGAGAATGCGTATCATCGGGTCATCTCCTTCCAGAAATCGGGATCGATGCGCCATCCGTGCGGCGCGCGCTCCTCGCCGGTGCGCCCACCGCCAAGCACCGTCATCAACGGACCAAGGCCGGACAGGTCGGCGTCGATCACGACCGAGTCGCCGCCCGAACGGATCAGGGCGAGGCGGCGCCCGCCCGTGCCCTCGGACAGGATCTCCGCCTCGCGTTCACCCAAGCGAAGGATGCGCCAGTCCTCGGGTGCGGCACGGGGGTTCGGAAACAGCACCTGCGTCGCTACGGACTCGGCGATGATCGCACCGACCTCCGACCGGGCGAGGTGGTCGGGCGCCTGGGTCAGCATCACGACGCAGGCGTTGCGCTTGCGCATGGTGACGAGCCAGTCGTGCAGGCGGCGCACGAAGATCGGGTCGGCCATCATCTTCCAGGCCTCATCGATCACGATCAGGGTCGGACGGCGGTCCTCGATGGTGCGCTCGATACGGCGGAACAGGTAGCTGAGCAGCGCCGTACGTTCGGCGTCGAGATCGAGCAGTTCGCTCATGTCGATGCCGATCACCTCCTCGTCAAGGCGAACGGCCTCCGCCCCGGGGCGGGAGAAGACCCAGCCGTGCCGTCCTTCCGCCGTCCATTCGCGCACGCGCCCCGCTAGGTCGCCCTCGTCGTCGGTCGAGGCCACAAGACTCGCCAGCCCATCGAAGCTGCGCAGCGCGGGTTCGGCCCGGGCGATCTGACGTACGGCCTCGGCCAGTGCGGTGGTCTGAGCGGGCTCCAGCGGGCGATGACGTGCGAGCAGGTCGGCAAGCCAGCCTGCGAGCCAGGCCTCGCCGCGCGCGTCTGTTTCGGTGGCAAAGGGATGCAAGCCCGTGGGTTGGCCGACCTTCACGGCGCCGTAGCGGCCGCCGAGTGCCCGGACAGCCATCTCCAGCCCCTGATCCTTGTCGATCACGACCACCCGTGCGTTCAGGCGGCGCGCCTGTGCGAGCAGGAAGGCGGTGAGCAGCGTCTTACCCGAGCCGGTCCGGCCAAGCACCAGGGTATGGCCGACGCTCGGCTCCGCATCCGTCCTGCCCCGCTCGTGGAAGTTGAAACGGTATAGCGTCGAGCCGACGGTGGGCAGGCCGGTGACGGGGGCGCCCCAGGGGGACTCGTTCGCGCCCCGGCCGCGGCCTGCGGCGTGCAGCGCGGCCATCTCGGCGAAGTTGTCTGCCGAGATCATGCCGGACCGGATGCGGTAGCCCCAATTGCCCGGCGCCTGCGCGAAGTAGAGCGCGCGGGCCGCCCAGCCCTCGCGCACCAGTAGCATCCCCGCCTCCTGACCGACGCGCCAGATCTCGGAGACCGCGCGCTCCAGCTCCGCCTCGTCGTCGCACCAGACCTGGATGCTTGCATGGTGGTCGCCGAAGACCAGCCGGCCCGAGGCGACCTCGTCGGCCGCCTCCACCAACTGCTCGGTCAGGCTGACGCCTGCGTCCTCGGTTGCGCCACGCTGGCGGTGGACGCGCTGAATGCGCTCCAGCGTCTCGGCGGTGCGCCGTGGCGTGAAGCTGTTGGTGACGCAGACGTCGTAGGGAAGCTCCAACCCGTCTAGCATGGCGGGCCAAGTGGCGGGCGGGTAGGACTTGACGCCGAAGATCGCACCGACCCGAGAGCGGACCCCGTCGTGCAGGCGCATCCGCCCGCCGTCGAACGTGACTTCGAAATTGGTCATCGCCTCGGCCAGCAGATCACCGGGCGCAGCGTGGACATTGGCGTAGTCCTGCCCGTGCACGGCGGCGAGCAGCGCCAGCCACTCCCCGGAGGAAACGCAGAGCCTGCGGGCGCCTCGCTCGCGCAGCGCGCCCATGACGAGACCCATGGCCTCGTCCAACTCCGCAACTCGGGCCGCACAATCGTCGCGGAACGCGCGCTTGGCGCGGCCCAGCCCGAGGGGCAGCCGATGCGCGAGGCTCGGTCGCAGGAGGACCGAGAGCATCAGCACCCGGCGCTTGAGATCGCGCGCGCCGAGGCTCTGCCGCCACGCGCCGTCCACGGCTGCGGCGAAGGGCGCGTCTTCGATTCCGGGTAGCTCGACCCGCTCGGACCGGGCGAGCCGATGCACGACCACACCGAAGCGTTCGCCAAGCTGGCCAACCATCCGCGCGACGGTGCCTGACAGCTCGTCAATGGCGGCTTCGTCCGCCGTTAGCCCGTCGATACCGTCGAGCACCATGGAGGCCATGAGGTCGCCTTGTCGGGTGAGGATCACGTCGTCGCGGAGCGCCGAGACATACGGCAGATGTCGGCCGAAGCGTTCGTGCCGGGGGACGCGCGTGCCCAGTAGGTCGCGCGCGGCAGGCGGGAGGTCGTGACCACGGAGGCTAGCCGACATAGCGGTCACCCCCGTTCTCCGTCCGCCCGGGGGTACGCGGTGTGCGCGCCGTTACTACCTGCAGGATATCGAAGACATGCGGATTGCGATCGGCCACCAGCCAGAGCGGCGGGTAGACGATCACGGGTACGAGCAGCCACCACAGGCTGCCCGTGCCGATCAACGGCACGAAGGTGACGAGGCTGAGCGCCACGCCGTAGCCGAGCGGCAGGCCGAGGAAGGTCGAGGGGCGCATCAGGCCGAGGAAGACCGGGGTGCGTCGCATGGGCATTGTCTCCGAAAGTGTCCCCCACCCTGCCGGGTGGGGAAGCATGTTATAGGGTTCAGGTCGGTGCGCCGGCGAAGCCGTCGATTACGGTTGCCGCGCCGAACACGATGGCCATGCCGACGAGCACGCCGCCGAACGTGGCCGCGTTGATGCGCCCGAACATCAGCATGACACCGAGTACGACCACGGCGACGATGCCGACGGCGCGGCCAATCGGGCCGGTGAGCGCCGTGACCACGGTGGTCAGCATGGTGGTCACCGGCGACAGGTCCTGCGCGAGCGCGGGAATCGCCGAGGCGAGAAGGAGCAGCGCCGCGGTCGCAGCGAGCTTGGGGGGTCGTTTCATCATCACATTTCTCCAAGGGAACTTCGATAGATCGCCATCACCTTGCGCACGTGCCCGCGGGTCTCGGCGTAAGGCGGCACACCGGCATGCCGCGCAACGGCCTCCGGTCCGGCGTTGTAGGCGGCCAACGCCAGCTCCAGGCTGCCGAACCGCTCCACCTGCGCGAGGAGGTAGCGGGCGGAGCCGTGCAGGTTCTGGACGGGATCGTGCAAATCGACCCCGAGATCGCGTGCCGTGGCGGGCATGAGCTGCCCCAGCCCGACCGCGCCCGCATGACTGCGGGCAGTGGGGTCAAACGCGCTCTCCACGGCAATGTTGGATCGGAAGAAGGCGTGCCACTGGCCTGCGGTCAGACCGGCCCGACGCAGTGCCGGGTGGCCGGCATGAGCGAGCGCCACGTCGAGGATCAGGCCCTCGATTTCCGGGCGGCTTCGTTGCACAGGGCTGTGCGTAACCTCCAACTCGATCTTAGGCGCGGTGCGAGTGCTCTTTACAGGCAGGCGGTCGAAATCGAGAACCGCGCCGGAGACACGGCCAGGTATCTCGTCCGCCCCCAAGTCGATCACCGAGGCCTGCGACGTACCGGACAGCGCGATGACCATGAGGCAGACTCCGACGGCCAGGCATCTGCGATTTGTCATGGCTCCTGCCCTCCCTAGTCACATACCGAACGGAACGCGCAGGGAGAGTCTGGCAGCACGCACCCGCGCCGCCAGCAAGGCCGTCATCGATCTGACGCCTGCTGTGTCGTCCCCGGCGGACGTCTCGGCAAAGCCGATCCATCCGCTCGCTCCACTCGGTCTCGGCTTTCCGCCTTCCCGGTTGATTATTGCCCCTGACATAGTGGACGTCGGGGCCGGGTTGACGATTAACTAAGAACAAACAATGAACACAAGGGGCCGGGGAACCGGATTTCATGGGAAGAGAACATGACGTTGCGCCAGCTTGATCGAGCCAGAGTTTCACAGCAGGAAAGACGATACCGGCATGTGCCGGTCTTCCTCGCCTGCCTCGCAGTCCTCACGGGTGGGCCATGGGCATGGGCCCAAACGACCTCGTTCGACTGTCTGCCTCCAGTCCCGCCATCGGCCGCGTCGCCCGACTTGCTGCGCGAGTACGAGGCCGAGCTTCGTGTCGAATACAGCGTCTATTTCGACGATGCGCAGTCCTACCTCATCTGCCTCGACGCGGCCGGCCGGACCATGCGGGCAGACGTGCAGGCCACATTGAAGGCGTATCGCCGCCTGTTCCCCGAATGATCGATCCCATGGAGACAAACGAACCGAAGGAGGCGCATCGATGCGCAAACTGCTGACAACTGCCGCGTTGGTCATGACACTGGGAACCGGCCTCGCACCCATGCGCGCCGAGGCCTACGCGGTCGACTGCGCGATACTGCTCTGCCTCGCGGGAGGCTGGCCCGCCTCGGCACCCTGTGCCCATGCCAAGGCGGAGTTCATCCGCCGGATCACGCCCTGGCCTATCGAGCCGCCCCTTCAGATCTGGCGCTGCCCAATGAGCGCGGCCTCGGGCGACGGCGATCCAGCCAAGCGCTTCGCCGCGATGGTCGCAGAGTTGTCGGGACGACCCGTTCCGATGGCTCGCGCGGTCGACGGACGCGCACAGGCACTGCGGGATGCTCTCATGCGAGTCCCAGCCTCCTATGACGGGGCGACGCCTGGTGCCGATGCCGATGTGTCCGGGCCTGCGTTCGATTTTATCCGGTCTATCGTCGTCTACGATGTGGACTGGTATGAATACGATCATGAGAACCATGAGGGCGACCATTCCTGCCGCCGCCTTCGGCAGCGTGTCCGGATCGGCACCTACGACGATACCGGTGCCTTCAGTTGGCGCGATGCACATGTTTCGGAAGCCATATCTCGCGCTTGGCTCGGTTTTACGACGCGCAGGAAGGAAGCATGCAGCTACGAGGGTTACTTCCGCGGCGTTGCCGTAGAATGGCGCGCCCACGGAGGCACACATGACCATGAGATAATACAGTACTGAGAGCGATCATGCGGGATCATTTCGAGATTGAATTCGGTGCTAATATCAATACTCTTGCCGCATTCTTGAGGAGAATCGCGCATGCAGAGAATGGAAGCCCGCGTTGCAGTAAGCGTTTCAGATCTCAAGAAAAGCCCGAGCGGCGTCATGGCGCGCGCTGATGGCGAGGCCGTGGCCGTTCTGAACCATAACAAGGTGATGGCCTATATGGTCCCGGCGAAAGCCTACGAAGCCATGAAGCGTCGGCTCGGCGAGCCGGAGGCGGACTGGAAACGGGCAAGCGGCGAGTAAGACCGCAGACGGCCCGGATGCGGTGCGGATCGGCTGCGAGCTGACGCCACCGTGAACCACGAAGATAAGGTCAAGAGAGGAGAGCAGACCCTAAAAAGCGAAACCCCCCGCGAGGTGAAACCAAGCGAGGGGGGCTTAATGAACCCAGGGTTGGCGCCCTGAACAAGATCTTCAGTCAAGATTGGTTTTAGAGCCCTCCGACATTGCAAGCAAGAAAAAACCGCATCTGTGTGAATAGGTGTGGCTTGCCAACCACCTCGCTTCAATCACAGGCGAGAACACTATGTCATTTTCACAGGCGACCACGGCGTCGTCCTACTCCCCTTATGCCGACGTACATGCGTCCGGCCCCCATCCTGTGCTGCCCGAAGGCATGCAGCGCAGTCAGGTCCGCGATCTCCTGCTGGAGCTTCGACGCGCGCTGAAGCTTAGTCAGGCGGCGTTGTTGACGTTGCTTCAGATCGTGGAACGCACGCGCCCCTCTGATTGGACCAGTCCGGACGTGGAGCCTGTCTGCTACGCCCGACAAGTGCGGCTGGCGTCCGAGCTCGGCAAATCGGAGCGTGCCGTTCGCTATGACGAGGCGCGGTTGGAGCGCATGGGCCTGATCGAACGGCGTACGCTGGCCAACGGCGCGCGCACTTCGCATGGCGGCTGCGGCCTCGTACTCTCCCCGCTCATCGAGAGGATCCCTGCGCTGCTGGCCCTTCGAGATCGCCAACGCGCCGAATGGGATGCGCGGGCGGCGCTGCTCGCCCGGCGCAGTGCCCTATACCGGGCGGTCAGGGACGCGCTGATGGAAGTGCAGACGACGCAGCCAGGAGATCCCGCCGCGCGCGAGGCGACGGAGACGTTTCTATCGTGGCCCGTACCTGCCGAGTTGCGCGCGATGTCCTTGGACGCTCTCTCGGACCATGTGGAGAAGGCTGGTGATTTAGCCGATCGCTTGGACGAATTGCTTGAGAGTTGTCGTGATTCTTCCGGTCAGACGGCAACAAGTTTCCGGTCCTATATACAAACTACAATTAACACTTCCTTTGAATTTTGTAACGCGCCGGCTAACGCCGCCGCTGACATAGAAGAAAATAGTGCGAAAAATCAGGCGGCGCACAAGCATGAACCCCAAGTGCAACCAGGACTGGATCGACTAACGCCTCAAGCACTGCGAGCGATCGCTTCGGACGAGCTTCGGCTCTACCTCGACTACGACACGCGAAACCGGGATCCGCGGATGCGAGATTTCACCCTGGCTGCGATCCGTCGACTTCCCGAGTTGGGCGTTAGCCCATCGGCTTGGGAGGAGGCCGTTGGAACCATGGGAGATGAGGCTGCTACGTTGGCCGTGTTGGTGATCGACGCGAACCGTGATCATCCCGCCGCCCCAGTTCGACGACCCGGTGGGCTGCTGCGCGCCATGGCTCGGCGACACAAGGCGGGCGAGTTGAATCTGTTGGGAAGCCTCATTGGTCTGCTGGAGCGAAAGCGCGAATAATTTTCTCGTACATGTACCCCTCAGGAGGTTGACCGAGGGGGCTTTCCCATTCGGTAGTATTCGTGTTCTGCATACCTGTGGGATACTTACATACAGGGCGTTTCATGATTTTCAGATCGGGCGGCTCCCTTTGGTCTCTTGCCGGTAGTGTCGGTGTTAAGGTAGTCCGTCGTGTGAGAACGAAGGAGCAACAATGATCCGGCGCGTCATCGCCATCTTGGCAACTATCACGCCGGTGATTGGTCAAGCCGCTATGGCGTGGGACCGGAAACTAGTACGCGGACTCGACACCTACATTGCAGCTACAGACGCAGGTCAGGTTACGGTCGTCTGCGACCCGGATCGCGTTCATGGAACGACGCCTCAGGGCATCATTGTCGTTCTCATGCCCAAGGACCGAAACGCTAATCGTGTAGTGCTTCTTGCAGAGACGGGCGAGCAGGCCGCCTTCGATCTCAAGGACGGGGTCGCGGCGCAGGCGATGTCCGACCCGGACGCCTGGAACGAGATGTCTCGAATGATGCGCGAGGGCGGGCGGATCGCGGTGGTGACCGCCAGGGACGCTTTCACCCTCGATCTGTCCCCCCTGCCCTCTTTGCGCTGCTCCTAGTCGTCGATGCGCTTCTCGAGCGCGTCAAGCTCCTCGACGAGTAGAACGCGGGCGAAGGCGCTGAGCACCTGCCCCGTCGAATGGATTCGCAGGGGGTCGTGAATGCCCTTGTGCACTTCGCGGACCTGTTCGACCGAGAGGTTCATCGTCGTGCGTCCGAAGGCCGGACCTTCCCCGCGGGAATCCTCCAGTCGCGGCGCTGCTAAATCGGTGTAGCTGCTCCAGTCGTCGGCATCGCGCAACTCGCGCATGCGTACCAGAACGGCCTTCTGCAACGCCTTCTGGATGTAAGCAACGGACACGCCCGCGACTTCGGCCATATCGTCGATGCGCGCGGTGTCCGCGAGAAGGACACGCATATGGAAGGCCGGCTTTTCACCCCCCTGCCCTGCCGTTTCCGTTTCTGCCGAATCCGATTTTACTGCGCGCGACCGCGTTCGACGCGGCTTGCGCGCCTTCGGGGCAGCTTTTGAGTTCGGCGTAGGCTCAGGCTTTACCTCGGGTTTTGAAGTAGGTTGGGCATGACCTTCCACATCAATGGTTTGCGGTGGTGGCGTCTCCGTTGCAACTTTAGGCACCGCCTTGGCCTCCTCCCCCACCGGGCGTGCTTCCATGTATTTTGCCGCGCTTACGGCAAGTGTTTCTGCACGCGCGTGCCTATCGGCGTTGGACACGCCAATACCGGTTCTCTGCGGCACTTTCCTGATCATGCCACGACCTCCTCACGGTTCTTCACAGCGGTCTCGATATCGACGAGAAGCTCCTCGCAATAGTCAAGCGCCGCCCTGACGTGACCGGCAGCCAACCGGCTGCGCGGATCGGAGGCGTAAGTATCGCGGACTACCGTCAGAGGCCCTGACAACGGCATGCGCCGGAAGGTCTGACTGGTTGGGACCGGCGTGGGCAGCATCGGCATGCGTTTGACGACCTCGTAGACTTCCAGATCCTGAGCGTGGACCTTGTCGCGCGCGCGGGCCAGCTCCGCCTCGTTGGCGGCAGTGACGAGAGCCATCGCCTTGGGTGGCGCGTTCAGCATCACCACGCCGCGCAATGGTTCGGGAAAACCCTCGGCCAAGGTTGCGGCCATCCGGTCGATCCAATCCAGCGTTTTCTGCACGGCGACGAAGTCGCTCTGCGTCGGCACGGCTGGAACGATGATCATGTCGGCTGCGAGGGCGAGGTTCTCTGTCTCGGGATTCTCGCCTGGCCGGGTGTCGATCAGCACGAGATCGATCCCTTCCTCCTCCCAGCCGTTGAGCGCTTCATAGAGCGCGTCGACAGTATCTGGGATCGGACCGATCGTGAGTCCTTCGGGCCAGGAAACGCGGGTTAGCCCGTTCCAGTCCGCAGCGTCCGACTTCGCTCTCCATTCGGTCAGTTGTTGGTCGGTATCTCCATCAAGAGCATGGACCCGAAGTCCGCGCGCGAGCGCGCCCGATGCGAGCATCTGTATCAAGGTGGTCTTTCCGGAGCCGCCCTTGGTGGACAGCGAAGTGACGGTAATCATGGTGCGAGCCTCGTCTATGCCTGTATGTGTGCAGCACTTCCGCCGGATGACCTGATACGTGTCGCTCCGATGTGTGCCGTCGTTGTGCAGGAAGTGTTTCTGCTGCCGCGCAAGATGACAAGATGGAACCTGACAATATGCAGTAGTGTGGCACACATGTACCCGTTACCAAAAACACAGGTATGCAGGATGCATATATTAGATATCGGAAAACGCGACGTATGAATGTGATATCCAAGGCGCAAGAATCATGTAAACGTACGCTGGGAAAGCACATGCAAGGATGCATTATGTCGGAACTATCCGCGCGATAGGTAGTATGCATTACGCTGGACGTGGAATGACGGAAAGCGGTATCAAAAATCCAGTATGAAGGATGCAGTATGTTGGACGCGGGACATTATAGTGTCATAACTAAAGTATGCATTCCGATACCGAGAGCGCTTGCTGGGTAGATCAAGAGCCATCGTTGATGAGGCATTAAGTCTCGACTTGTTATAGCCTTGTGCGACCCGTTCTAGGCCATGCTGAAGCTTTCTGAGCGATGCCAGATGACTGCGGCGCGCGTTGTTGGATGATTGATGGGTCGGGCTGCACCCGACGGCACTTTGGGCCTTGGCCCAAAGTGCCGCAACGGACCCCCTGTGGGGGACGTTGACAGGAATGGTATCTTGTATGACATTTTTGGACAGTCGAGCAGGGAGGGCTGACGACATGGCAGCTCGGCTCGGGAAAGATGACCGCCAGAAGGTTCTAAACCTTGCCTCAGAAGGACATTCCGATGCTGAGATCGCCCGTCGGTACGGCTGCTCCAGGCAAACGGTGGCGCGCATCCGTCAATGTGCGGTCGCTTCGGATCGGACGTCCAAGGGTCGGATCATCCAAGCTCGGGTGACGCCCCAAGAAGCAGACGCCTTCGCAACAATGGTTGACGAAGCGGGGACGACGACGTCCGACATGCTGCGCCGGATGATCCGTTTGTCGGCCGGAGTTGCTGATTTTAGGGCGGACGAACTCGAGGAACTGGGTCGGACGTCACGCGAACTGAACGCGCTGGCACGCAACCTCGTCCAACTCCTGCGCCTCGGTCATGTCGGAAAGCTGCGCTGGAACGCGCGCGACGCTGCGCTGGTCGGGCGTCTATCGGAGCGCACGGAGGAGGTCGCGCGGGCCGTCCAGGCGCTGCGGGCGGCGTCCATGCGGGGCGCCTTCGTGCGTACCGAGCTGATCGGCGCGACGCTCCCTGAAGATAGTCGACGACCAAATGGTGTCGAGACCGATGGCTGACCGCGGGACCGTCCAAGATGCGGTGATCGGCGAGGTTCTGCTCGGACTGGGACGGAACGCCCGCGGGATCCACGGTCGTGGGCCGCGCGCGCTCGGAAGCGGGCGTGGCGGGGCAGGGGGCTTGGCTGCAGGTCTAGCCGGAAACGTACTGCGGGTGCCGCAGAGCGTGGTGAAGCGGGTGGCGCAAGGTGGATGCCATACGCCGGCCGAGCTGCGGCGGCAGGCGGATTACGTGCTGCGCGACGAGGCCCGGATGTCGGCATGGAGTAACCAGATCGGCGTGGATCGATCTCTGGAGGCCGAGGGCGTTGAGGCCATCGTCGCGGATTGGTCGGCTTCTTGGGCCGGCGCGCCCAAGCGGGGCCATACCGACCATCTGATCCTAAGCTTCCCCCAGAACACCGATCCCAAGGTCGCGGAGGCCATCGCGCGTGATTGGGGCCAGACGCTGTTCGCAAGCGGCGAGCATCGGGACCGCTACCGTTACGTGGCTGCACTACATGCCAATACCGAGCATGTGCATGCGCATTTCATCGTCGATAAGGTCGGCATGGATGAAGGACGGTTCCTGTCGATCAGTCGTCATTCGGAGATCACCTACGATCTGATGCGCGAGCTGCACGTTGCCGTAGCGGCCGAGCACAGACTGGCGCTCAACGCCACATCACGGCTCAGCCGCGGCATCGTTGAGCATGCGCCGCGACAAGCCGATATCCCAGCCGCGCACCTTGAGGGACGAACGCCATTCATGGCGGGGATGGCGGAGGCGGAGCGCGATGCGCGGCTCGAGGTCGTGCGCGGCTTTGCCGAGGACTACGCGCGGTTGGCGGAGGTCGCGGGGTTCGCGGGCCCGGATGAGGATGGATTCATGGAGCGCCTTTCTAAGGCCGCGCGGTCGGCGGCGGATGCGCTTGGACGAGGGGAGATGATCATGGCGGGGTTCGAGGCGGTCGGCTTGGCGGAGCGGGATCCGGCAGCGCGGCTGACGGCAGCTTGTGAGGCGCTGGAACGCGAGGCCGAGCGGACTTGGACGGCGATCCGGGACATGGAAAGCTGTGCGGAGAAGGCGGAACTGGAGCATCTGCTCGCCGCGAAGGCCGAGGCAGTGCAGGCGGTGCTGGGTCAGAATGTGCTGGCCGGACACGAGCCGCTATCGCGCGGAACGGATGTTCATTCGGTTCCCATGATACACGCGCTGCGCACGCTCGCGGACGGGCAGGGGGAGGCGACGCGATCGGCGGAACGTGCGTTGAATGCTCTCCAGGACCGCGTCGAGGTGGCGCTCACCCCGCATGCGTCGCTGCTGGAGCGATCCGAGGTGACGGCCGAGGAGGTGGCGGCACGTTTCGCCTGGCCGAGCCGAAGCGCGCAGGCGATCGAGGCGGGGCGTCCCGCAGGCGAAGAGCGCGCGGCCTGGGATGCGATGGAGCAAGCCGCGCGAGGCGCAGCGGTGCGGGCGGCGGCCGAGCTGGCTATGACGCCCGAGCTGCGCGAGCCAGTCGCGCGGGCCGCGTTGTCGACCGCGTCCGCATCGGCCCGCCTTGCGGAAGTCGACGTGGTTCGGGAGTTCGTTCGCGCCGTGCAGGGCGAGATGGGCGAGGAGAAGACGGAGGCGGTGGTCGCGGGGCAGGGGGGTGCGCTGTCTGATCACGTCGCTGATCCCGGCCTGCGTCACGTCGTGCGATCAGAGCTGACCGCTTTGGCCGCCGCCGGCTGGGACGCCGAACCAGAGGCGCGAGACAGCGCCACCGTGGGAGCGGCGCGTGAGCGCATGATGGTGTTCGACTTGGCCGCGCGCGCGCAGGAGGCGCGGAGCCGGACGGCGCCGGAGCATGGACTGGAGCTTTGATCCGATGATCACGTCGATGGAGAGCCGCTGGCGCTACCCGCTGGCCGCCGCGGTCGGGCTTGCGGGTGGCGCGGTGCTGGGGCTGGCGCTCGCCACGCTGGCCGCGATGACGATGCTGCGCGAACCGCTAGAGACTTTTGCCTTCGCGGAGCCGTGGTTCCTGCGATGGTCGACGGACGAGCTCGAAGCCAACCCGGCAGTGCTGCGCTCGGTTTGGATGCTCACGCTGGGCCCGATGGTCGTACTCGCGGCGCTCGGCCTCGTTTCCGCTTGGCGCGGCGGGCTGACGGATTACGACGACGCGCATTTCCAGTCGGTGCGCGAGATGCGGCGCAACCGGATGGTCTCGGGGCTCGACCGGGGCGGCTTCCTCTATGGTAAACTCGGGCGGCCTGAGAAGGCCGGGAGGTTCGTCTCGGCCACGCCGGACCGCTTTCCGCATGCGATCATGATCGCGCCCACGGGGCGGGGCAAGAACGTCGGCTTCGTGTTCCCCAACCTCATGCATTTCCGCGGCAGCGCCGTGGTTCTGGACGTCAAGGGAGAGAACTTCGCCACGACCTCGATCCACCGGACGAGAGCCTTGGGCAACAAGGTGTGGTACTTTTCGCCCTTCGACTACGTCGACGCATCGGACGTGGGAGATGAAGATGGCGAGGACGGGCAGGGGGGCGAGGTCCGGACCCGCACGCACCGCTTCAACCCGCTGGCGCGCATTGCGGCGCTGCCGTCCACCGAGCAGCAGTTCACCGCCATCAACACGATGACGGACCTGTTCCTGTCGGTGGAATCCAAGGACGCCGAGAGCTTCTTCCAGGCCGGTCGGTCGCTCTTCGTGGTCGCCTGCCTGCGGGCCATCGAGACCGGCACGCCCACCATCGGCGAGGCGCTGCGAATCATGAATGGCGGCGGAGCCAAGAAGGAGAGCTACCGCCTGATTGCGGAGGAGACCGGGATCGCGGTGGTGCGCGAGGTGTTCCTCGGCATGGCCGATCAGATCGACAAGATCCTCGACAGCTACGTGTCGGTAATCCGCGGCGCGGGTCTGCAACTCTGGCTCGACCCGGCGGTCGACCGGGCGACGAGCGCGTCGGATTTCAACCTCGCCTCGTTCCGGCGCGAGGCGCAGACGCTCTACATCGCGATCCAGCCCGAGGAGTTGCGCACGCTTGCGCCTTTGGTGCGGCTCCTCTTCGCCGATGCCATCGCCTCGCTGCAACGCGCTCAGCCCGGTCCGGGCGAGCCGCATCCCGTTATGTTCGTCCTCGACGAGTTCGACCAGCTCGGCCGCCAGCCCAACGTGTTGCAGGCGCTCAAGACCATCCGCTCCTACGGGGGACGGTTCTTCATCGTCACGCAGTCGATCCCCGGGCTGGAGAGTGTCTACGGCGAGACTGACCGGCGCGCGCTGCTCGCGGCTGCGGGCGTGCAGATCTACATGACGCCCCAGGACGACCGAACGGCGGACGTCCTTTCGAGCGCGCTTGGGAGGACGACCATTGTCGCCAAGACCCGCAGCCAGGGGGCGGTGCAGAGGCTGGACGAGAGTGGCAATGTCTCGCGGCGCTCCGAGGAGCGGCCCTTGGTCTCCCCGTCCGAGACGCTGCGTCTCGACACGTCAAAGGTGCTGATCCTCCCCGAGGGACAGTACCCGATCCTGGCGGACCGGATCACCCACTACGCCGACCGGCACTTCAAGCGCATCGACGCGGCCCGGGCGGGCCATCCGCTGCCGTACCCGCCCGCGACCGTCCCGGCGCCGTCCCGGCCGCGCAAGATGCGCGCGTTCCTGTCGGAGGGGCAGGAGGCGGGCGCCGCCCTCGACCTGGTTGACGGCGCGGAATTCGCGGCCGAAGCGAAGGGAGGCGTCGCCGCAGTAGGCGACCGGGCGCGGGCGCGACCAAAGGGACGGCGCGCGCCGCCGGTTAGGAGCGATGACGTCGGCGTTGGCGAACAAATCGACCAAGCCGAGCCCGCGGTCGCTGAGGACGTGTCAGGGCTGACGGGCGAGCTGGGCCCTGATCCTGTCCCGGAGATCATCCCGACCAAACCGCCACGTCGCCGACCTCCGGCGCGTCGTGTGGCCATCGACGAAGACGCCTGACAACTTGTCAGGCGAGTTCGACGCCCTCCGCGTCGGCGGCGCGCCGGAGCGCGCGGTCTGCCGTCGTCAATGGCAGGGCACGGGTCTGGGCCAGAGCGAGATAGGCTGCGTCGTAGGCGGTCAGGCGGTGTCGCGTGGCGAGGGCGACGATGCCCGCGTCGCCGACCGCGCCCATGTCCACCGCCTCCAGCGGAAGACGGCGCAGACGTAGCAGTGAGGGAACAATCTCGGCCTCGGGCAAGCGTCCACGCCGTGCGGCCATCAGGAGGATGTTGCGCAACTCGTGCCAGATGAGGCCGGGTACGACGCCGCCCTCGGCCGCCACGCGGTGCAGGATCGCGTCAGCTGCGGCATTGTCCTCGTCTGGCAGCACCCAAACGGCGGCCACGGAGGCATCGACAATGAGACTCACGTGTGCCGCCTCAGCGCCGGCCATCGTCGCGCCAAGAAATCAGCTCGTCGGTGGTGGTGGGCTTGAGGCCCGCCCGCGCTGCGAGGATGTCAGCCACCGCGGCCCGCGCGTCGCCGGTCCGCGCGACGGGCACCAGCCGCGCCACGGGCACGTCGCCACGCGCAATCGTGACCTCTTCGCCGGCCTCAACGCGGGCGAGGAGCTCGCTGAGCCGAGTCTTGGCTTCGCCGGTCTTGATGACGGTGGGCATGGCGGCCTCCAAAGTTCTGCAGAAGGCAAGATAGGGCGCTAGGGAGGAGTTGGTCAAGACTTGACCAAGTTAAATATGTAATCCGTATTATGTAATAATAGAAAAGTTGAACGCTCGAACAGCGCCTGACATGAAGGCTGTTGACCTTCCCCCCACCGGAACCCCCATCTTCTTGGCCAAGCCTGACCGCAGGAGGTGGCCATGAACGTTCGAGAAAAGACGATACCCCTCGTTCGCGACCCTGTTTGCGGCATGGAGGTGAACCCGTCCGGTGGTGAGCCCGTGCACGTGCATGACGATCACCGTTATCACTTTTGCTCCGATCGTTGCCGCGATCGCTTTGCCGTCGCGCCGGCGGATTACGTGGAAGCGACGGATCCCGTCTGCGGCATGGCCGTCAATCGTGCCGCAGCCGAGCATCTGTCGCGCCATGACGACGAGGTTTTCTATCTTTGCTCAACGCCCTGCAAGGAACGGTTCGAGGCTACACCCGACACCTACCTCAAGGGCAGGCCCACGCCGGAGCCGATGCCGGCAGGCACCACCTACACTTGTCCCATGCATCCCGAGGTCGAGCAGGTCGGACCCGGCGAGTGCCCGATCTGCGGCATGGCGCTGGAACCCAAGGGCGTGCCGCCGGTCGACGATGGGCCAAATCCGGAACTCGTGGATTTCACCCGCCGCTTCTGGGTCGGCGCGGTGCTGTCGGCGCCCCTGGTCATCATCGCCATGGGGCCGATGGTCGGGCTGCATGTCGAGAGCTTCATCGCCGCGCGCGCGGTGCGCTGGTTCGAGCTGATCATTGCCACGCCCGCCATCCTGTATGCCGGCTGGCCATTCATCGTCCGGGGTTGGCGGTCTTTTCGGACTTGGAACCTTAACATGTTCAGCCTGATCGCGATGGGGGTGGTTGCCGCCTACTTGTTCAGTGCCGTGGCGGTGATCGCGCCGGGACTTTTCCCCGCAGGCTTCCGCGACCCCCTGAGCGGACAGGTCGGCGTCTATTTCGAGGCCGGGGCGGTGATCGTCACTCTGGTGCTTCTGGGCCAGATCCTGGAGCTTCGGGCGCGCGAGCGTACCGGCTCGGCGATCCGGGCGCTGCTGGATCTGGCGGCCAAGACGGCACGGGTGATCCGCTCCGACGGTAGCGAGGCCGAGGTCTCACTGGAAGAGATCGCAGTGGGCAACCGGGTGCGCGTCCGCCCCGGCGAGAAGGTGCCCGTCGATGGCGAGGTGGTCGAGGGATCCTCCTCCGTCGACGAATCGATGATCACGGGCGAGCCGGTGCCTGTCCAGAAGGCACCGGGCGACGCGGTGACGGGCGCGACCATCAACGGCACCGGGTCGCTGGTGATCGAGGCGCGGCGCGTCGGGTCCGACACGATGCTGGCGCGGATCGTGGACATGGTGGCGGCGGCGCAGCGCTCGCGCGCGCCGATCCAGAAGCTGGCCGACACGGTGGCGGGCCGCTTCGTGCCCGCGGTCATCGCGATCGCCGTGCTGGCCTTCGTCGCTTGGGCGATTTGGGGCCCGGCGCCGGCGCTGGCCTACGCGCTGGTGTCGGCCATCGCGGTGCTGATCATCGCCTGTCCCTGCGCGCTCGGGCTGGCGACGCCGATGTCGATCATGACGGCGACGGGGCGCGGTGCGCAGGCGGGCGTATTGATCAAGAACGCCGAGGCGCTGGAGGGCTTCGCCAAGGTCGACACGCTGATCGTGGATAAGACCGGCACGCTGACGCAGGGCAAGCCCGAGCTGGTGGCCGTGCTGCCCGAGGGCGGCATGGAGGAGGCGGAGCTGCTGCGCCTCGCTGCCGCCCTGGAGCGCGGGTCGGAGCATCCGCTGGCCGAGGCCATCGTGCGCGGCGCCGAGGCGGGAGGCCTGTCGCTGCCCCAAGCTGAGGACTTCGAGGCAGTGACGGGCATGGGCGTGCAGGGCACCGTCGAGGGACGCGCCGTCGCGCTCGGCAACGCCCGGATGCTGGAGGGGCTGGGGCTGGACGCTACGGGGGCCACGGCCGAGGCGGGTGCGCGCCGCGACCAAGGCGAGACGGTGATGTTCGTCGTGATCGACGGCGCCCCCGCCGGCCTGGTCGCGGTGGCTGACCCGATCAAGGAGACCACGGCCGAGGCGCTGGCCGAGCTGCGCCGGCTGGGTCTGCGCATCGTCATGGCCACGGGCGACAACGCCCGCACGGCGCGCGCGGTGGCGAACCGGCTGGGCATCGACGAGGTCCGCGCCGACGTGCTGCCCGAGGACAAGGCGGCTCTGGTGGAAGAGCTGCGCGCCGGCGGCGCGCGCGTCGCCATGGCCGGCGACGGGGTGAACGACGCGCCGGCGCTGGCGGCGGCCGATGTGGGCATCGCCATGGGCACCGGCGCCGACGTGGCCATCGAGAGCGCGGGCGTGACCCTGGTCAAGGGCGACCTGAACGGCATCGTGCGCGCGCGGCGACTGGCGGTGGCGACGATGCGAAACATCCGCCAGAACCTGTTCTTCGCGCTGGCCTACAACGCCGCCGGCGTGCCGGTGGCGGCAGGGGTACTCTATCCGTTCCTCGGCGTGCTGATCTCGCCCATCTTCGCCGCTGCGGCCATGAGCCTGTCCTCGGTCTCGGTGATCGGCAACGCGCTGCGGCTCAGGGGGGTGCGGCTCTAGCCGCGCCGTCTGCGCCACGCCGCCCAGGCCAGGGGCAAGCCGGTGACGAGGCCCAGGCCCAGAACTGCCAGTCCCGCGCGCGTCGCGCTCTCACCGGTCAGGGCACCCCCAAAATGAGTCAGCAGGAACGAGGCCGGGAGGACGCCCGCGAGCGTGGCCAGGAAGAACCGCCAGGGCCGCAGCACCGTCAGCCCTGCCGCATAGGAGATCAGGTCGAAGGACACGAAGGGCAGCAGGCGGCTGACGAAGACCGTGCCCATCAGCGCCCATTGCGATCCGGCGAGGCCCTGCGTGATTCGGTCGCCGAAGCGTCGTCGCATCGCCTCGGCCCCCAGGGCGCGGGCGATGGCGAAGGCGATCATCGCTCCTGCCTGCGCGCCTGCGACCACGATCAGTGTGCCCCACCAGTGTCCGTAGGCCGCTCCCGCCACCAGCGCGATAGGAGCCGAGGGAATGGGGCTTGCCACGATCGCGGCCGTCATCAGCGCGATCAGCAGCAGGGGTCCCCAAGGCCCGGCCCGCGCGACCAGGTCGGTCAGCGCGCCCTCCCCCACCAGGCCGCTAACAGTATCGCCCAATGGGGTGAGCCAGAGCAGGACCACGGCCGCCACCACCAGGGCGGCGGCGAGCATGAGAAGACGTAAGGGGCGGCGGGGAGCGGTGGTGTCAGGCATGGAGAAATTCCTGTGGAACTTGGAGCAGGTGGGAGCTTCCCCCGCGGGAGGGTCAAGCGTCCCGTTCACGGTACCGTGATCGCATAGGGCGTTGACCTTCCGGCGGGGGAACACGCGATCGGTCTTCGCAAGTTCAAATCACCGGCGAAGCGTGGAACAGGCAGGAGGACCGATGCAGGACCAGAACACGAAGATGCAGGACCAGAACACGAACCCGAAACGACATAGCCGACGCGCGTTCCTCGCGGGCGCGGCCGCTGGAGCCACCCTGATGGCCGCTCCCCCGGTATTGGCTTCGCAGGACGAGGTGCGGCGCAACCTCGCCAGCTTTCGCGTCCACGACTGGCGCGACCATTGGGACGAGCTTGGCGCGGGCGTGATCCTGTCCGACACCATGTCGCGCATGCTTCAGCACTGGGATGCAAATGGGCGAATGACGGTCTACCCGACCTCCGTGCCCATGACCGACGAGCTGACACGGCGGGGCCATACCGAGGTGGTCCGCAAGAAGGTCGCCCCCTCCTGGACGCCTACGTCGAATATGCGCGAGCGCGACCCCTCGCTTCCCCAACGGGTCGAGGGCGGCGCGCCGAACAACCCGCTCGGCACGCATGCTCTCTACCTCACCTGGCCGGCCTACCTGATCCACGGCACGCACGACACGCGCAAGATCGGACGGCGGTCGTCCTCGGGCTGCATCGGCCTCTACAATCAGCAGATCGCCGAACTCTTCTCCCGCGTGCCCGTCGGCGTGAAAGTCAGGCTCATCTGACGTGCGCGTTCCAGAGGCGGCGCGGCCTTCAAACCCGTACTTGAGTGCGGGCTGCCTTTTAAGGGAACTTCGATGAAATCTGAATATGTGCCGGACAGCATCTCGCTTGCCGGAGCGATCGCCATGGGGACAGGGGTCATGATCGGCGCGGGGATCTTCGCCCTGACGGGGCAAATCGCCCAGCTCGCCGGTCCCCTCTTCCCGCTCTCGTTCGTAGCGGGCGCGTTCGTCACCGCGTTTAGCGCCTATACTTACATCAAGATGTCGAACGCCTACCCCTCGGCGGGTGGAATCGCGATGATCCTAGAGAAGGCCTATGGCCCGACGATCGTCGCCGCCGGCGCGGCCCTGCTGATGGCGCTTTCGATGGTCATCAACGAAAGCCTCGTCGCGCGGACCTTCGCGACCTACCTGCTGCGAGGACTGGGCGTCGACCCGGATGGCTGGCTCGTTCCCGCGCTCGGCGTGGGTCTCATCGTCTTCGCCTACCTGATCAACGCGGCCGGGAACCGGTCGGTAGGGCTGTTCTCGATCGTCATGGCCGTCCTGAAGGTCTGCGGCATTGCGCTGTTTGGCGTTGCGGCACTTTGGGCGGGCGGCGTCTCGTTCGAGGCCGCTTCCGGGGGAGAAACGACGGCCGCGCCAAGGTTCCTGGCATCCGTGGCTCTTTCAATCCTCGCGTTCAAAGGGTTCACGACGATCACCAACAGCGGTGCCGAGATCACCGATCCGCATCGTAATGTCGGGCGAGCAATCCTGTATTCGATCGGCATCTGCGTCGTGGTTTATCTCCTTGTGGCTTTCGCGGTCGGCTCGAACTTAACGCTTGCAGAGATCGTCGCAGCGAAGGATTACGCCCTTGCCGAAGCAGCCGGCCCGACTCTGGGACGGACCGGCTTCTATCTGACCGTGGCCTTGGCGCTGATCGCCACATCGTCCGGCATCATCGCAAGTGTCTTCGCTGTGTCGCGCATGTTGGCCATGCTCACGGAGATGCGTCTGATCCCGCACAGCCATTTCGGAATGCCCGGGGTCATCCGCGACCATACGCTCGTCTATACGGTCGTCATTGCGGCATTCCTGACCGTGTTCTTCGACCTTGCGCGGATCGCTTCGCTCGGCGCTTTCTTCTATCTCGTCATGGATATGATCATCCACTGGGGGGTGTTCCGACATCAGCGTCGCGAGGTCGGGGCCGCCGGATGGGTCCTGCTGTGCGCGATCTCTCTGGACCTTGTCGTCCTCGGTGCCTTCTCTTGGCTCAAATGGCAAACCGATCCGCTGATCGTCTTCGTAGCGATCGGGATGATGGCGGCGGTCTTCATCTTCGTCGGTGTCTTCCTGCGGGTGCGGCCCGCAGATGGCAGGGCCGACGCGGCCCTGCCTCACGATCACGGAAAATCTTGAACACCCGCTCGATAAGCGTCGCATGGTTCTCGGACGCCGTCACGTGAAGCCAAGCGGGCGCGGGCCTCAGTTCGCCGTGACATGCATGATCGAGCCGTTCTCGAAATCGGTAAGGAACACGATCGAGCCGTCGGCCAGCACGTCCACGTCGCGCACGCGGCCCTGGTTGCGCAGCAGGCGCTCCTCCTCGGCGACGTAGCCGTCCTCGCCGAAGGTCAGCCGCACTAGACCGCCGGGATAGAGCGAGCCGATCAGGAGGTCGCCTTCCCATTGCGGGAACATCTCGCCCGTGACGAAGTTCGCGCCGCCCGGCGCGATCACCGGATCCCAGAAATAGAGCGGCTGCTCCATCCCCTCCATGCTGGCCTCGCCGGTCCCGACCAGCTCGCCCTCGTACTGCTCGCCGTAGGAGACCAGCGGCCAGCCGTAGTTCGCCCCCGGCGCGGGCTTGTTGACCTCGTCGCCCCCGGCAGGCCCGTGCTCCAGCACGAAGAGGCTGCCGTCGGGGGCGAGGTCGGCGCCCTGGATGTTGCGGTGGCCGAGCGATCAGATCGCGTCGTCCCCCGCGCGGCCGACGAAGGGATTGTCCTCGGGGATCGAGCCGTCGAGGTTCACGCGGATCACCTTGCCGTAGGTTCGGTCCATGTCCTGCGCGTAGTCGCGATACTGCTCCGTGAAGTGCTCGCCGGTGGTGATGAACACCGTGCCGTCGCCGGGGAAGACGAGGCGCGAGCCGTAATGCATCGCTGCATCCGAAGGGGGCGACTGGACCCAGATGTCCTCGACGTCGGTCAGCTCGGTCATGTCGTCGGAAAGCACGCCGCGCGCGGCGGCCGTGGCGGACATGCCGTCGCCCATCGGCTTGGAATAGGTAAGGTAGATCATGCGGTCCTCGGCGAAGTCCGGCCCCGCCTTCACGTCCAGCAGGCCCGCCTGCGTGGCCCAGCCGGTCGACGGTTCGGCGTTGTAGACCTCCGGCACGCCGGCGATCGGGTCGTGGACGGTGCCGCCCGTCGTGACGTGGCGCAGGCGGCCGGGCCGCTCGGTCACGAGGAACGAGCCGTCAGGCAGCTGGTCGATGCCCCAGGGGTGGACCAGCCCGCCGGCCAGCAGCGCGGTCGAGGTCGAGGCGCTGCCCTCGACCAGCTGGGCGCGGAACTGGGCGTCGAAGGCGGGATCGAAATCGGTGTTGCGGTTGCCCCAGGTGAACGTGACGTCGGTCTCGCCATGGCCGGGGGGGCGATGGCCGGGGCCGCCGTCACGCCCAGAAGCAGCATGGCGAGGGGGGCTTTGAATGTCGGATGCATCGGAATGGTCCTCCTGTCGGGGCGGGAATGATCGCGCGGCGACAGCCAAACGCATCTTCCAGCGCGGGAGGGTTCCATGCGGGCGTGCCGCGCCGCCCCCGGGGACGGCGCGGCGGACGCTCAGCGCAGCTCGGTCACGGTGAGTTTGCCGTTCACGCGGTCGACCGCGAACTCGACGGCGGTGCCTTCGGCGAGCCGTTCGGCCATGGCCGGTTCGGCCAGCACGAAGACCATCGTCATCGCCGGCATGTCGAGATTGGTCAGCTCTTCGTGGATCAGCGTTACCTTGCCGGCCTCCGCGTCGAGCTTCTTGACTGTTGCCTTGACGAAATGGGCGTCGGCCAAGGCCGGCGCGGACGTGAGGGCAAGCGCGGCGAGAAGGGGTATCAGTCGTTTCATGGGGTTTGCTCCAGGGTTCTAGTTGACGGAAACGGGGCCGTGCATGCCGGACTCGTAATGGCCGGGCAGCAGGCAGGCGAACTCGAAGCCGCCGGCCTTCGAGAAGGTCCAGACGATTTCGGAGCTCTCGCCCGGCTCGAGGCGCACGGCGTTCGGGTCGTCGTGCTCCATTTCGGGGAAGCGCTCCATCAGCGCCTTGTGCTCGGCATTCTTCTCCAGGCTGTCGAGCACGAATTCATGCGTCGACATCCCGGCATTGGTGATGACGAAGCGGACGGTCTCGCCTTCCGCGAAGGACAGGTCGCCCGGCTCGAACACCATCTCGCCGGTGTCCAGCTCGCGCATCGTCATCTCGACGGCGCGTGTCGCTTCGGCGGCTTTGCCGGGACGACCGGCCGCCATTTCGTCGTCATGCCCGTGCTCGCCGGTGCCTGCGGCGAGGGCGGGCATGCTGAGCGACACCAGCAGGGTCGTCAGGATCGTAAGTCTGGTCATTTCAGGTCCTTCAGGTACCAAGGTTTGGGGGGTTCATTCGACGGTCAGACGACCGTTCATTCCGGCCTCGTAGTGGCCCGGAATCAGGCAGGCGAACGCGAATTCGCCTTCGTTCGCGAACGTCCAGACGAGCGTCCGGACCGCACCCGGCGCGACCTGCGCCGCGTATCCGGCCTCGTGGATCATCTCGCCCGCGCCGCGCATCGCTTCGCGGTGATCGGCGATCTCCTCGGGGCTCGCCATGACGAAGTCATGAGGCTGTGCGCCGTCGTTCGTCAGGACGAGACGGATCGTCTCACCGCGACGGATGTCGATGAATCCGACGTCGAAGGACATCGCCCCGTCCGGCGCATCCGCCATTGATATCTTTATCGTGCGGTCGATCAGAACCGGTGCGCCCGGGTAGCCGATCGGTATCGAGGCGGAATGGAGGGCCGGACCCTCATGCTGTCCGAGATGGTATTGCGACGCCAAGGCTGGGGCGGCGAGCGTCCCGGACATGGCGAGGAGGATCAGTGTCTTCTTCATCGTAAGACTTCCTTCTGCTCAAGTGTAGAAAGGTCAGTCGCGCATCGCCGGGGGCGGTGTCAGCACGGTCCGGGCGCTGTCCTGCCGGACCGGGTCGGGCAGGTCGCCCGTCCATTCCTGTGCCTCTGTGCCCGGCGGGTTCTCGTACCAGCCGGGATCGGCGTAATCGTCGGGCGCGATCCCTTCGCGGACCTTCACCACCGAGAACATGCCGCCCATCTCCAGCGGCCCGTGCGGGCCCCAGCCCGCCATCATCGGCACCGTGTTGGCGGGCAGCTCCATGCTCATCTCGGCCATGTCGGCCATGCCGGCGGTTCCCATCGGCATGTATTCCGGCTGCTCGCGGCGGATCATCTGCGTCAGGCGGTCCTTGCGCGCGCCGATGAAGGTGGGGATGTCGTGGCCCATCGCGTTCATCGTGTGGTGCGACTTGTGGCAGTGGATCGCCCAATCGCCTTCGTGCACGGCGTCGAACTCGTAGGCGCGCATGCCGCCCACGGGGATGTCGATCGACACCTCGGGCCAGGCCGCCTCGGGCGGGACCCAGCCGCCGTCGGTGCAGGTCACCTTGAAGTCGTAGCCGTGCATGTGGATCGGGTGGTTCGTCATCGTCAGGTTGCCCACCCGCACCCGCACCCGGTCGCCCTTGTTCACGACCAGAGGATCGATGTCCGGAAAGATCCGGCTGTTCCACGTCCAGAGGTTGAAGTCCGTCATCTCCATGATGCGGGGGATCTGGCTTCCGGGGTCGATGTCGTAGGCAGCCAGGATGAACGCGAAGTCGCGGTCCACGGGCATGAAGGCCGGGTCGCGCGGATGGACGATGAACAGGCCCATCATGCCCATGGCCATCTGGACCATCTCGTCGCCGTGGGGGTGGTACATGAAGGTGCCGGACTTCACGAGGTCGAACTCGTAGGCGTAGGTCTTGCCTGGCGGGATCGCCTTCTGGCTCAGGCCCGCCACCCCGTCCATGCCCGAGGGAAGGATCAGGCCGTGCCAGTGGACAGTCGTGTGCTCGGGCAGGCGGTTGGTGACGAAGATGCGCACCCGGTCGCCTTCCACCGCCTCGATGGTCGGGCCGGTCGATTGGCCGTTGTAGCCCCAGAGCCGGGCCACCATGCCATCGGCCATCTCGCGCTCGACGGGCTCGGCGATCAGATGGAACTCCTTCACGTTGCCATTCATGCGGAAGGGCAGCGACCAGCCGTTCAGGGTCACGACCGGGTTGTACGGCCGGCCCTGCACGGGCAACGGCGGTACGGCCGTGGCCGCGCCCCCGGCGACGGGTGCCTCGGGAACGGCGCCCTGCGAGGTCTGGGCCACCGCTTCGGCGGCCACCAGGGTAGCGCCGGCGGCGAGGAACCCCCGGCGGCTGAGATTCGAAGTCATGTCCATGCTCCTCAATGTCCAGGGTCTGCCGCGGCAGGCGCTTCGGCGCTGCCGCCACCGGCGGGTGCCATGGCCCCGCCGCCGTAGAGCGCGGCCGTCACGTTGGCCTCCGCCATGAAGTAGTCGGCGCGCGCGGCCGCGGCCGCGAGGCTCGCGTCGAGGCGCGCACGCGTGTCGGCCAGCAGATCGAAGGTGGAGGTGATCATGCCGTTATAGCTCAGCAGCGCCTCCTCCTCGACGGTGCGGCGCAGTGGCAGGACGCGGCCCTCCCATTGCCGCGCGATGCGATGCGCGCCGACCAGCGCGACATGCGCCTCGCGCGCTTCGGAGCGCACCTCGACGGCCTTCAGCGCCAGCAGATGCGCGGCGCGCATGTAGGCCGCCTCGCCCCGGCGCAGCCGCGCCGCGCCGTTGTCGAAGACGGGGATCTCCAGCGCGATCTCGGCGTCGAGGCCGATGGTCTCGTTGGTCTCGACGGCGCCGTCCTCCTCGCGCTCGATCTCGACGCCGAACGCCAGGTCGATGTCCGACAGCACGCGCGTCCGGTCGTCGAGCCGGTACTGCTGCGCGACCGCCTCGAGCTCCAGCGCCGCGGCGGCCAGATCCACCCGCGCCGCCAGCGCCTCGGCCTCCAGGCTCTCGCGCGCGGCCAGGCGGGGCAGCCCCGGCAGCGCATCGGGCACGAAATAGCGCAGGTCCGCGCCCGACAGGCCCATCACCCGCGTCAGCCGCTCCTTGGCGAGCTCCGCGTCCAGCCGCGCCCGCGCGCGTTGCGCTTCCAGCTCGGCGGCGAAGGCCAGTTCGCGGGCCTGACCCGCACGGTTGAGCGCGCCGGTCGCGCCCAGTTGCTGCGCCAACTCTGCCCCGGCCGCAGCCGTCTCCTGCGCCCGACCCAGAAGGGCCGACGCCTCGAAGGCCGCAACCGCTTCGATCCAGGCGCGCCGGGCCTCGGCGGCCATGCTCAGGGTTTCGGAGGCCGCGGCCAGCTGTGCCTGCCGGAAGCGGATATCGGCGATCCGGCTCCGCTGCTTGCGGGTCGTCAGGGCGATCAGGCTCGCGGCGACGCCGCCCTCGATCACCCGGTAGCCGTTCAGCGACGGGGCGCCGATGCCCAACACGCCCAGATGCAGGGTCGGGTTGGGCAGGAGCGCCGTCTGCCATGCCTCCGCGGCGGAGATGCTGATCTCCGCATAGGCGGCCTGAAGCGCGCGGTTGTTCAGCAGCGCAACCTGCACGGCCGTATCGGCCGAGATGGTCTTGCCCCGCACGATCGCGGCGACGCGCTCGGAGTTGGCCGCGATCTCAGCGGGGGTCTGAAGCCACACCGTGTCCGCTCCGGTCGCCTTCTTCGAGGTGCCGAACACCGAGGCGAAGCCCGCCCGCTCCTGCGCGGGTCCGAAGGCGGCCGGGGTGGCGCAGCCGCCCAGCAGCGCCGCGACGGCGAGGCCGGCGGTCAGTCTGCGGCGGGCGTTCATCGGGTCACCCCCGCAGGCGATTGCGCGTCGTTGAGGTCGCGCCAGTCGCCCGGCTCCGTCAGGGTGGCGGGCGTGTCGCGCATCGTCAGCGTCTTCGGCGCCATGACGGGCGCGGCAGGAGAGGCCGCCGGCGCCATCAGGCTGGCCGGAGGCAAGGGCGTGGCGGCCGCGCAGCCGGCCAGCGCCAGCGGCATGAGGGCCGCGAGTCGGAGGGTCATGAATGTGTCCTGTCCCGAAAGCATCGATCCTGTCGGCGTGCGGGTTGCGTCACGCCGGTCGTTGGCCCGGGCAAGCGCCGGGCGGAGCGGGATCAGGCTTGGGGCGGCCTTTGCGGCGCTTCAGGCCGGAAGATGACGAAGATCGTATCGAAAGACCGCCCGGCCGGGACACGCGCCAGCAGGTAGGCGACGCCGATCTCGGCGTCGACCAGCAGTGGTCCGGCGCATTGATGCGCCGTGCATGGCCCATGCGTGCCGTCATGCGACACCCCCTCGTCGGAGGCGTGCGGGACCACATGCGTGTCCGCATCACCCGCATCCACTGAGGGGCCTTCGATGGCCGCGCGCTCGGCGCAATGGGCACCGTGGCCCATGCCCTGAGCGGCGGCCTGCGTGCCCGCCAGCCCCGACAGGACCAGAAGGATCACGGCGCCGAATCGCACCAGTATGGAGGCCAGGTTTCGCATCGTCGGGAGGAGATGCGCCCGGACCCGAATCCTGTCAATCGGCCTCCGTGACGGGAAGGTTCGCAGGCAGCCGGGCATCGGCGGGCCGCCGCCTGCGCGTCACGGATCGGGGTCCATCAGGTAGGTCGCCATGGCCCGCAGATCGTCGTCGGTCAGCCAGGACGTGCCCTGCATCACCACCTCGCCCATGCCGCCGCCGAAGACGTCGCCTTCCGGCGTGATGCCGGAGCGCAGCGCATAGGCCAGCGCGTTCGCGTCCCAGCCGTTCGCCGCCAGGCTGATCGCGTCGATGGCCGGGGCGCCTTCGCCGCCGGGCAGGTCGTCATTGCCCGCGTAGCGCGCCGAAAGGTCGCGCCCGCCGAGCGCATTGCGCGGCGTGTGGCAGGCGGCGCAATGGGCGGCCCCCTCGACCAGCTCCCGGCCCCGGTTCCAGACGGCGTCCCGGCCCGCGACCGGCTCGACGAAGGGCGGATGCTGATAGAGCGCGCGCCACAGCTTCAGCCCCCATCGCTGATCGAAGGGGAAGCGCATGTCCGGCGGGACGGAGGCCGCGTCCGACGCAGGCACCGTCTGGAACGCCGCCCAGAGGTCGGCGACGTCCTGGTCCGAGAACCCCGCATAGAACGGATAAGGAAAGGCCGGGTAATACGGCTCCCCCTCGGGCGAGACGCCTTGGCGGACGGCGCGGGCGAAGTCCTCGACGTCCCAGTCGCCGATGCCTGCGGGGCCGGGCGTGACGTTGGGCGAGCGAATGGTGCCGAACTCCGTCGTCAGCGCCACGCCGCCCGCCAGCGGCGCGCCGCCACGCTCGAAATCGCTATGGCAGGCGATGCAACCGCTTGCGCGGGCCAGATAGGCACCCCGATCGGGGTCGCCCGCCAGCTCGATCGGGCGCGGCATGGCCCCGACCGGCCAGGCGATCACGGCGAGGACCGCGCCGCCGGCCAGGATGCCGGCGGCGGCCACGCCCCATAAAAGGCGGCGCATGTCAGTCGTCCCCGGCCCGGTAGCCGGTGTGGCAGGCCGCGCAGGTCTGGCCGACCATGGCGAAGGCCCGGTCGGCCGGCATCGCGCCGATCGCCTCGGCGGTCATCATGCCGCCGCCGCCGCCCATCATGGACCCGCCACCCATCATGGACCCGCCGCCGGAGCCGCCCATGGCCGCGCCACCGCCCATCATGCCGCCGCCGCCCATCATCGAGGCGCCGCCGCCGCCCGCAGCCGCGCCGCCTGGCGCGTTCTCCGCCGCCAGCGCCAGGCCCCGGGCGCGCACGGCCAACTCCTCGGCCAGCGCGGCGAAGCCTTCCGCGTCGGACCAGACCTCCGGCTTGGTCTTCGACGGCATGCCGCCGGTGCCCTCCTCGAAGAGGCTGACCATCGTCTCGCCCGAATGGCTCTCGACCATTGCGGCGAAGTCGCGCACGGCCGCCGGGTCGTAGTCGGTCGCGCCGCGCATCATCGGCGCCACGGCCTTCACGCCTTTGGCCATTTCCGACATCGCTTGCATGCGTTCGAGCACGACGCCGGTGGCGCCGGTATGGGCGACAGCCGCAGCCGCGGCCAAGCTTCCGGCCAGCGCCAGAAGGGTGATCTTCGTTTTCATGTCGTTCGTCCTATCCAGAATTCGGTTTGCGGGCGGACCCGCAGGGTCTTGTTCAGGACAGGCCGATGGGGACCGGCGGATCGCGGCCGGGCTGCGCCTGCGGATCGACGGGCCGCGCGGCATGGCGCACCGGACGCGCCCGACCGGGCATGCCGCCCTGATGGGGCCTCCCGATCCAGACCGCGGTCGGCTTGCAATCCGGCTTCGGGTCGCAATCCGGCGCGGAAGCCTTTGCGTCATGGACATGGGATTGGTCGGCCGCGACGGCGTCGGGGGCTTCTCGGTCAACAAGCGACGGTGCCGTCTGCGCAACGTAGCCCGCCAGCACGAGGGCCAGCGCGATGAGGACCCGCGACACGATCACGGGGCGAGGTTCGTTGGGTGGTTTCTCATCTCGGTCCCCTGCCCCGGCGGACGGCTGTGGAGGCCGCGTTCGCGGTCCTTTTTCCGACCGCTCGCGCCTTCCCGCGCTGGAGGGTCAAACGCCGATCGATCACGGAAGCGTGAGGAGTGCGCGGCCTGATGCGACTTGACCTTCCCGCGTAGGAGCGTGGTGCAGCGTGGAGGATCTGATCTGCAAGGGAACGCGACGATGAAGCGACTGGCCGGACTGAACCTGATGAACCTTGGGATGATGGCGTGCTGCATCGTGATGCTGGCACCCGTCGCGGCGTTCTTCCTGCTCGGCGGGACGATCACCGGCGCGGCGAGCCTGGCCGCGGCCTTCGCGCCGCTTGTCCTCTGTCTTGCGGTACACGGGGCGATGTTCCTACTGATGGGGCGGTCCTGCCATGGCAAGGCGGACGACGATACTTTGGCAGTGCGCGAGGGTGAGACCGACATCCCGGCGGTGGCGCGGCGGCCTTTGACGGCGCAGTCAGAACTGGCCTGACCAGTCAAGGTTCCGACCGGGGCGTCAGCCGGTCGGCCCGCAGGAACGCCGCAATGCGCGCGCGCCGGTCGGTGTCCGGCCCCTCCAACCATCGGCCGAGCCAGCCCCGCGACAGGACTTCCAGCACTTCGTCCATCGCCTGCGCCGCCATCTGGGCACGCGGGTCGGCCGGTTTCGTTGGCAGCGCCTGGTCCAGGCGGTCCAGCGCAACGCTGAAGGCCTGGGACTCGGTCTCGCCGTGCAGCCGGTGCAGCACCGGCAAAGTCCGCATTGCCGAGGCCACCGCCGATAGCGGCGATGCCACGAGGTCCAGCGTCCGGTCCAGCGCGGCCTCCGGGTCGGCCCCGGCCGCCAGCGCCGCCGCATGCGCCCGCATCGCCGCGACCACCGCGTCGCGCGCCGCCAGCACCTGCGAGATGGTCGAGACCGCGCCGACCGAGAACGTCAGCACGATGAACCCCGTCAGCGACGCCCCCGCCGTCAGCAGCCGCGCCGTCGGGCTGTCGGGCTCGTAGGCGCCGAAGCCCAGCGTCGCGACCGCGTAGGCCGCGAGGTAGAGCCGCTCCCACGGGCTCGCGGGCGCGTTCGAACTGGAGATCAGGATCCAGCCCTCGGCCCCCTGCAGCACCAGGGCCCAGCCCGCGATCAGCGCTGCCACCACGGCCAGCGCGCGGGCCGGGACCGAGACGGGGCCGATCGCGCCCAGGATGGCTCGCCGACCGCTCAGGTGGAACAATCGCAGCATGCCCCGGCAGATGGCGAATTCGGCGGCGGTCGTGAACGGCCCGGCCCGCAGCGGTGAGCGCACCAAGGAGCGGAAAACGTCCCATAACGCTGCGAGGACCAGCGCGACGCCCGCGAGGAACGCGAAGACGGCCATCATCGCCCCCTCGGGACGTCGCATGCCAC
>NZ_CP081158.1 GCF_025141175.1 Jannaschia sp. M317
CTGACCCCCGGAGAGGCGCAGGATCCCACGGCCCCCGCTATGGGTTGCTGTCGGGCTACCGCCGTTTGCTGGCCATGCGCGAGTTGCTGGGGGCCACGGGGGACAATGCGCGGTTCGGCACGATCAAGGCCTTGCTGCGTGCGCCGGAGACGGCAGGGTCCGCCTTTGCCGCCATGGTCGAGGAAAACGAGATTCGCGCCGACCTATCCCCGTTCGAGAGGGGTCGCATCGCCGTCGTGACGGCGGGGCAGGGGGGTCTTTGCCAGCACCGAGGAGGCCATCTCTACCGTGTTTCTGCAGGCATCCAAGGCGAAGCGATCCAAGATCCGGTCCTTTGCCTTGGTGTTCGAAGAACTGGGCGACTTGCTGACCTTTCCTGACCTGTTGAAGGAAAAAGCAGGGCCTGCGCCTGGCCGCTGCCCTGCGGCAACGGGGGCGAGGCCGCGTTGCGCGACGTGTTGGAACGCGCGACGGGTCGCCAACCCGGACGAGGAATGGCCGGTTCTGGAACCGGTCGTGCAACGGTTCGAAAAGATCGCCGACGGGACCCGCGCGCGGGGGACGGCCCAAGAAGGCCGCGCCGCAGCTGGGGCTGGCAGGGCAAGGCCCTGCATCTGCCCAATGGGGTCACCCTGCGCCGTGGCAGGGACGGCGCATACCCACGCCATCTACATCGAAGGGCAGGGCGTCCGATGATGTTCTGATCGAGAGGCCGAGCGCCGTCTGGCCCATTTGTTCGGACCGGCGGACTGACGGGAGCGACAGGGGCAGAAAGGGCCGGCCTGCTCGGGTCTCGGGCCCGGAGCAAGCCGGCTGACCCCCGCGCGACATCCGACAAGGATCGTGATTCACCGGACCGATAACGGCTGTCTGTGCCGGCCGGTTGCGCAGGCCCGGCGGGGCAGGGGCCTTGCGTCTGCGCAGGCCCCCGACGCGGGGCGGCAATCCTGGTGATGGCAGGCGACTGGGGGGCGGGCTTCGCATCGCTGGGCCCCGGAGTGAACCGACCAGTCGGCAGGGGGCCAAAGATCAAAAATGCGTCTATTGACAGAAGTGGAATACTAGTCACCTTTGGCGGCAATGGTCCGACGGGGCCCAGATGTCGGTCGCGTTCGGAGGAGGACGCCGCGCACCGGGGAGGCGGGGCTCGGTCGACGTGGCGCCCATCGTGTCCTGAGACGACGTCCAAGACTTGAGGGAGAAACGCATGACCTACACGAGATTCGCGTCACTGATCGGAACCGCTGCCGCAAATCGCCATGGTCGGGACCGCCGCCATGGGTCAGACAATTGGCGTGGCTGGAACATCCACACGGAGGGCTATCCAATACGGTGGCCATGGACGCCTTTGCCGAAATGGTGTCGGAGAAAACCGGCGGCCGAGATCACGCTGCAGATGTTCCAGGCGGAACACTGGGCAGCCAGCCCGACGCCGGTCGAACAGGTGGCGCCTGGGCGGCCTGGCCATCGGCCAATTTCAACCTGGGCCGATCGGCCCGATCGTCCCGGCGGCGAAATGTCGTCTCGCTTCCGTTCATCTTCAAGGACGTGGACCACATGTTTCCGCGTGCTGGAAGGGGAAGGCGGCGAGATGATCGCGGCGGGCATGGCCGAGCAGTGGCTGACGCCGCTGTCCTGGTACGATGCAGGCGCGCGGTCGTTCTACAACGGCACCCAGGCGATCAACACGCCCGCCGACGTCGAGGGCCTGAAGGTCCGCGTCATGAACAACGATCTGTTCACCGGCATGATCGACGCCATGGGGGGCAACGCCTCGCCGATGGCCTTCGCCGAGGTCTATCAGGCGCTGAAGACGGGCGTCGTGGACGGCGCGGAGAACAACTGGCCATCTTACGAATCGACCGGCCACTTCGAGGTCGCGGGATTCTATTCGCTGAGCCAGCACCTGATCATCCCCGAGTGCATCTGCGTCAACACCGCCGTTTTCGACGCGCTGTCGGCTGACATGCAGGCGGCCGTGCGCGAAGCGGCGCAGGAATCCTCGGCCATGCAGCGGGAGCTGTGGCAGGCGCGTGAAGCGGCCAGCCGTGCGGCCGTCGAAGCCGCGGGCGTGCAGGTCAACGAGATCGCCGACAAGGCCCCGTTCCAGGATGCCATGGCCCCGGTCTATGCCGCCTATCTGGACGCGAACCCGGACCTGCGTCCGTTGGTCGAGCTGATCCAGGCGACCGAGTAACCTCGGTCCCGGCCACAGGACGCCCGGCTCTGCGTGAGCCGGGCGTCAATTATGGGATACGCCCTGCGATGACCTATCGAACCGATGCCCCGCCGCCGGCCCTGCGCCGCATGGATGCGACCTTTGACGCCCTGGCCCTGATCTGCCGGATCGTGACCGGGATCGCCCTGGTCGTTCTGACCGTGATCTTTGGCTGGCTGGTCTTTGGCCGCTATGTGCTGAACGCGACGCCGACCTGGGTCGAACAGGTCGCCCTGCTGCTGGTCATGACCATCGCCTTTCTGGGGGCCGCCGTCGGGGTGCATGATCACACGCATCTTGCCGTCACCTTTCTGCGCACCAGCGTGCCGCGCGGGTTGCGGGCCGTGCTGGTCGTGGTGACCGACCTGATGATGGCCGGGTTCGGGGCGCTGATGCTGTGGTATGGCGCGCAGCTGACGGCGTTCAAATGGGGGGCCATGATCCCGCTGTTGCAATGGCCGGAGGGGCTGCGGTCGCTGCCGCTGACCATCGGAGGCGGGCTGATCCTGCTGTTCTCGGCGGGGCATCTGATTCGCCGTGCCCTGGGGCGCGATACGCGCCTCGATACGATCGAATAGGAACGACGATGGGCCTTGCGCTGCTTCTTGGGCTTTTCGCCTTCTGTGTCATGATCGGAACGCCGGTGGCCTTTGCGTTGGGTATTTCCGCGCTGGCCGCGTTCTGGTGGGAGGGGCTGCCCCTGATGATCGGCTTTCAGCGGATCATCTCGGGCATCAATGTCTTTGCCCTGATGGCGATCCCGTTCTTCATCTTTGCGGGCGATCTGATGTTCCATGGCGGCATCGCCATGCGGCTGGTCCGCTTTGCGCAGGCGGCCGTGGGAGCGGTGCGCGGGGGGCTGGGGATCGTCAACGTCTTCTCTTCGATGCTGTTCGGCGGCATCTCGGGGTCCGCCATTGCGGATATCTCGGCGCTGGGCTCCATCTTGGTGCCGGTGATGAAGGAGAAGGGCTACGACGCGGACTATGCGGTGAACGTCACGGTCACATCCTCCATCGCGGGGATCATCATCCCGCCCAGTCACAACATGATCATCTTCGCCATCGCGGCGGGGGGCGGCATCTCCATCTCCAAGCTGTTCCTGGCGGGCGTGGTTCCGGGCATCCTGATGTGTCTGTGCCTTGCGGCGGCGGCCTATCTGGTTGCGGTCAAGCGCGGCTACAAGGCCGAGGCCTTTCCGGGGTGGACTGCGCTGGCCTATAGCTTTGCCAGCGCCATCCCCGGTCTTCTGACGGCGGTGATCATCGTGGGCGGGGTCCTGTCGGGGGTGTTCACGGTGACCGAATCCGGGGCGTTCGGCGCGATCTATGCCTTTCTCGTCACGGTGATCGTCTATCGGGCGCTGACATGGGACAGCTTCAAGGTTGCCGTCGCCTCGTCGGTGCGCACGACCGCCATGGTGATGATCCTGATCGCCTGTGCGGCGGCCTTTGCCTATATGCTGACGTTCTACAGCGTGCCCGCGCGCACGGTCGAGTTGATGACGGGGATCACCGACAACCCGATCCTGATCCTGCTGATGATTAACGCGGTGCTGTTGATCCTGGGCATGATCATGGACATGGCCGCGTTGATCCTGATCTGCACGCCGATCTTCCTGCCGGTGGCCAACAGCCTGGGCATGGACCCGATGCAGTTCGGGATGATCCTGTTGGTGAACCTGGGCCTGGGCCTGTGCACGCCGCCGGTGGGGTCCTGCCTGTTCGTCGGCTGTGCCGTCGGCAAGCTGCCGATGGAAAAGGCGGTGCGGACGATCTGGCCGTTCTACGCGGCGATCTTTGTGGCGCTGATGCTGATCACCTTCGTGCCCGCCATTTCCCTGACCCTTCCCAAGCTGTTGGAGTGACCATGTCCGCCAAACCCGCCGTAGGCCAGCCCGTGCCCGCCTTTTCCCTGCCGCTGGCTGGTGGTGGGGCCGTCACGATCGGGGGACCACGGGACCGCTGGCAGATTCTGTTCGTCTATCGCGGCAAGCATTGCCCGCGCTGCAAGCGGTTCCTGGGCAAGCTGAACGCGGCGTTGTCCGAATGGACCGCGGTGATGGATGTGGTCGTGGCCTCGGCCGATCCCGCCGACAAGGCGCAGGCCGATATCGCGGAACACGGATGGTCGTTTCCGCTGGCCCATTCCCTGCCGATCCAGACCGCACGGGATCTGGGGCTTTATATTTCGGAGCCTTTGTCGGAGGCCGAAACGGAGGCCACCTTTGCGGAGCCCGGCACCTTTGCGATGCGCCCGGACGGGACGCTGATGCTGGTCGATATTTCCAACGGACCGGCCGCGCGCCCGGACCTGGAGGAGTTGCTGGACGGCATGCGGTTCAACATCGACAAGGATCGCCCGACCCGCGGGGTCGACTGACCGGACGGTCATCTGCGCGCCGGTCTGTTCGGACGGGCAGGGCAGGGGGCCCTTGTCGGACGGGCATGATCCCCTGCCGCACCGCTTTTGGGGTCGTACCATTGAAAGACGGAAGGCACCGGGGGTGCGGCGCCGGTTGCCCGGCGCCGATCCGGACTAGCGCAGCACGTCCATCCCGACCATGTCCATGTCGGTGAAGTCCATGTTGTCGCCCGCCATCACCCAGATGAAGCTGTAGGCCGAGGTGCCCGCGCCGGAGTGGATCGACCAGGGCGGCGACAGCACGGCCTGTTCGTTGCGGACGACCATGTGGCGCGTCTCCTCCGGTTCGCCCATCAGGTGCAGGACGGCCTGATCCTCGGGCAGGTCGAGGTAGAGATAGGCCTCGCAGCGCCGCTCGTGCACGTGTGCGGGCATGGTGTTCCAGACCGATCCGGGGCTGAGCCGGGTCATGCCCATCACCAGCTGGCAGGTTTCCATCACCGCCGGATGGATGAACTGATAGATCACCCGTTCGTTCGACGAGGCCTGTGCGCCGAGCGGAACCTGCGTCGCATTGTCGATGGTCACGAGACGGGCAGGAATGGCGCGATGTGCGGGCGCCGAGGTAATGTAGAAGCGCGCGTCCGACCCCGACAGGGTCACCGGCCCGGACCCCATGCCCAGATACAGCATGTCGCACCGGCCCAGGGTGTGGGTCTGGCCGTCCGCCTCGACCGTGCCGTCGGTGCCGAGGTTCACCAGCACCGCTTCGCGCCGGTCAAGCCAGGACGGGGTGCCGGTTTCGGCCACGGCATCGATGGTCAGCGTGCCGTCACCGGGCACCGCGCCGCCGACGATCAGGCGGTCATATTGGGTATAGGTCAGGCGCACCTCGCCCGTGGCGAACAGATCGTCGATAAGGAACTCGGCGCGCAGGGCGGCGCTGTCCATCGTGCGGGCGTGGCGCGGATCGATGGCGCGGCGCAGTTGGGTCGTTTGCATATCGGATACTCCGTTAGGTTACGTTGAAAGGGTCAGGCGGCGATGTCCGCGCGTTTCCAGTCGCCGCGGCGCAGGCGGCTGTGGAAGGCGGGGAATTTCAGGACTTCCTCCCAGAGGAGGATCGACAGCACCCAGAAGGGCGACAGATCCAACCAGAGAATCGCAAGCGCCGTTGCCGGCACCCGGAACAGCCACTGCGTCCACAGAAACAGCGCCATCACGTAGACGGTATCGCCGCTAGCGCGCAGCGTGTTGCCGCAGATCGCGTTGGATTGCTTGGGAAAGGGCAGAACCAGCAGGATCGGCAGGAACCCCAGAAGAATCGTCCGGGTTTCCTGCGCGAGATCGTCATAAAGCCAGTTCGCCGACAGGCAGACCGCAAGATACGCCAGCGAGGTCAGACCGGCTGCATAGAACCCCGCCCGCCAGGCCTTGCTGAGGAAACGGTCGAGATCCGTCTCCGGCAGGCGTTGGCCCAGCAACTGGGCGACAACGATGCCGGTGGCCTGCGCCCATTGCATGCCCAAGGTGCCGGCGATCATGATCCAGGGTCCGATCAGCGTTATGGCGGCAAAGCCGTTCAAGCTGAGCCGGGCGTAGATCAACGCGCAGATCTGAGTCGCAATCGTCGCGCTGACGAAGGTCGCGGCGATGGGCAGGACGAAGGCCAGATGGCGCCGCAGGGCGGTTGCGAAACTGCCGCCGCGCCAGCCGGGTGTCGTGCGCAGGCCGCGCAGTTCCGGCAGGAGACGGAAAGCGAGGAAGGCGACCTGGACCGATACGGCCACCACACTGCCTATTGCCGCGCCGACCACGCCAAGCGCGGGCAACCCCAGGTAGCCGTGGATCAGCACAACGCTGACCGCGACGTTGATCGGCAGCGACAGGGTATAGCTGTAAAGGGGCAGGCGCGTGCGGCCGCAGCCGTTGGCATAGCTCGACAGACACTGCCCGACGACTTCGCCCAGGATGACCAGCGAAAAGATCGAGAGATAGCGCCAGGCTTCGACCGCGACCTCGGGGGTGGGGGCAAGCCGTGCGATGAGCGATCCGCCGAACGCGAGCAGCACGAGCAATCCGATGGCCCCGACCACCGCGCTGATCGACAGGCCCGCGCCCAGTGCCGATTTCAGGAACACCGGATCCCCGGAGCCCCAGGCTTGCGCCACCCGCAGCTGCATGGCGTTGGCAAAGGCAAAGACGGTGCCAAGGACGAAGCCAGCCAGGGCCGCGGCGATGCCCATGGCGGCCAGCGCCGTCTCGCCCAGGCCAGCGACCAGATAGGCGTCGATCACGACGGTTCCGTGCAGGATGATTGCCTTGAGCGCCATCGGCCAGGCCAGCCCGAGCACGGTCCGCCCCGGGGCCGTGATGGCGGCGGGTTGGGCAGAGCTCATGACGGAAGACGCGGCAGGCCGCGTGCCGGACCCGCCAGGGCCCGGACCGAATGTCTGATTGTCATCTTGGTGTCAGTCCGGTTCGAAGTAATCTGCGTTCGAGGTCGCGATATCAGTGATCGTCTCGTCCAGTCGGGACAGGTGAAGCACGCCGATTTCCACGGCGGTCTCTGCGTCGCCAGCCTTGATCGCAGCCGTCATCTTCTGGTGATCGTCCAGCAACTGCGGCATCCGGTCTTCCTTGGCGAGGCTGAGGATGCACAGACGGTCGACCTTGGCCTTTTCGGCGCGGATCACCTCGAAGGCGAAGGGCACGCCGGCGATGTCGCAAAGCGTTTCGTGAAACTTGTAGTCGATCTTGCCGAACTCGGCGTAATCCTTGCGCGCGATCGCGGCCTTCTGTTCCTCCAGGTTGACCCCGAGACGGGCGATGGCGACAGGGCCCGCGTTCCGGGCCGCGCGGCGCAGCACCTCTGATTCCACCGAGCAGCGCACGAAGCGCGCCTTCTCGATTTCGTGCATGGAGAACCGACGCACCTCGGTGGCGCGCTGTGGGCGGATCAACAGCAGGTTCAGGTTCGCCAGGCGGCTGAAGGCATCCCGCACCGGCTGGCGTGAGACGCCGAATTGGGCCGCGACCTCCGCTTCGGAAATCTTGTCACCGGGGCGCAGGCGCAGGCCGGAGATATCGCTGTGCAAATGATCGAAGATGTCATCGACCGTGGTCCGTCGGTCGCGAAGTTGGCTCGCTGGGCTCATTTTAACATCTCCACCTCTTGTCGCATGCCGCAAGATCGACCGACCGCATCGGGAGCGTTCGACGCAGCGGTCCCACGAGCACTAATTGCCTTGAACGTCATTTGTCCAGACTAGTATTTCAGATTCATGACTAGTATTCCAGTTTTAAGAGAGACGAATCGGCGGCACAGGACCGCGTCGGTCGGCTCTGAGGAGGAACGTAGCGTGCATGACGTCGACAGTGCAGGAAAAACCGGTCGCAGGCCTGATCGGCCCGTCCGATTGCGGCAGATCGTCGAAGTGCCGCAGACCTGCGACTGCACGGACGGAGGCTGATATCCGCCCTCAGCCACGGCCCCGTAAGGCGCCGCATCACCTGACCACTTTCATGACCGAACTGGACCGAGCGACCGATGTTGGACGATAAACTTCCCATGCTTGACGCGCCGAAGGCGGGACGCCTGACCATTCAATATGCGCCCACGGCCGAAACCGATGTCGTCGAGAATCCGCCCCGGTTTTCCTGGTTGCCAGTGATCGAGGACGAAGCCTGCTACGTTCTGCGCATTTCGGATGACCCCGGATATCCGAAGAAATCGGTGACCCTGCACAAGGGCATTCCCCTCAACTTCTTCACGCCCGACACCACGCTGGCACCGGGCACGCATTACTGGTCCTATGCCGTCTGCGATGCCGACGGACAGCCCGTCACCGCCTGGAGCGAGACGCGCAGCTTTACCGTGTCCGAAGGCCTGCCCGAGACGCCTTTGCCGTCCCGCGCGATCCGTCTGAAGGGGGCAACCCGTGCGCACCCGCGCCTGTGGATGACACCCGACCGGCTGGAGGCGTTCAAGGCCGACGTCGCCGCAGATCCTGACCATTGCACCTGGTCCACGTTCTACGAAGGGTCCGTCCTGCCGTGGCTGGACCGCGAGATCATGGATGAGCCGACCGGCTATCCGGACCACAAACGCGTCGCCAGCGTCTGGCGGAAGACCTACATCGACTGCCAGGAGTTGCTTTATGCGATCCGGCACATGGCTATCGGCGGCACCGTGACCGACGACGAGGCGATGCTGGACCGTGCCAAGGCCTGGCTGCTGTCGACGGCGGACTGGGCGCCGATGGGCACCACGTCGCGGGGCTATACCGATGAATGGGCCTACCGCGTCTGCAACGCGCTGACCTGGGGCTATGACTGGCTGTACGACCGTCTCACCGAAGAGGAGCGGAGCCGCGTGCGCGCCGCGTTGCTGGCACGGACCCGCGACATTGCCGATCATGCCATCGTCAACGCGAAGATCCACCTTTTTCCCTATGACAGCCATGCCGTCCGATCTGTGTCGGCGGTCCTGATACCGGCCTGCATCGCGCTTCTGGACGATGCGGAGGACGCCGAGGACTGGCTGCACTATTCCATCGAATTCCTGTTCACCGTCTACTCGCCCTGGGGCGACGCCGAAGGCGGTTGGGCCGAAGGTCCGCACTATTGGATGACGGGGATGGCCTATCTGATCGATGCGGCCAACCTGCTGAAATCCTACACCGGGATCGATGTCTACAGGCGGCCCTTCTTTCAGAAGACCGGGGATTTCGCGCTTTATGCCAAGGCCCCCGATACCCGTCGCGCCACGTTCGGTGACGACGCCACGATGGGCGACCTGCCGGCCGTGAAGATGGGTTTCAACCTGCGCCAGTTCGCCGGGGTGACCGGCAACGGGGCCTACCAATGGTATTACGACGAAATCAACGAGAAGAACCCGGGCACCGAGATGGCGTTCTACAACTGGGGTTGGTGGGATTTCCGTTTTGACGAGTTGGTCTATCGCACCGATTTCCCGCTGGTCGAGGCCACGGAGCCCGTCGACGGAATGCGCTGGTTCCAGGGCATCGGCTGGGTCGCGATCCAGCAGGGCATGGCCAATCCCGATGACCGCATTCAGTTCGTCATGAAGTCATCGCCCTATGGATCGATCAGCCACAGCCACGGCGACCAGAACGCCTTTTGCCTTGCTGGCTTTGGCGAGGACCTGGCGATCCTGTCCGGGTACTACGTGGCCTTCAATTCCACCATGCATCGGAACTGGCGTCGCCAGACACGGTCGAAGAACGCGATCCTGATCGACGGCAAGGGTCAATATGCCGACAACGACAAGGCGCTGGCGGTGCGGGCCAAGGGTCGGATCGAGACCGCCGAGGATCGCGGCGATCATGTCTACATCCGGGGCGACGCCACCGAGGCCTATCGTATCCTGACCCCCGAAGTGAACTCGGTCACGCGAGAGGTCTATTTCGTGGGCGGGCAGTATTTCATCTTTGTCGATGCCATCGACGCGGATACGCCGGTGTCGATCGATTGGCTGCTGCATGCCAATGCGCCGATGACGCTGGGGGCCACGACCTTCCGCTATTCTGGCGATACGGCCGGATTCTACGGTCAGTTTCTGTGGTCCGAGGCGGGTGCCCCGACCCTGACCCAAAACACCGGTTTCCCGGATGTCGATCCCGTCGATTACGAAGGATTGCCGGTCAGCACCTGCCTGACCGCGCGGTTCCCAAAGGCCACGCGGCATCGAATCGCGACCCTGCTGGTGCCGTACCCGACGGCGGCCCCCCGCCGCGTGTTCAGCTTTCTCGATGACCAGGGGTATGACTGCGACCTCTATTTTACCGATTCCGAGGATCGCAGCTTCAAGATCGTTGTGCCCAAGACATTCGATGTCGGACCCAAGTCGGGCAACTGACATCACACGGGAGGAAATATCATGAAACTCGAAGGTCAAACGGCCATCGTGACTGGCGGAGGGCGCGACATCGGCCTGGCCGCCGCGCGCAAGCTTGCGTCCGAGGGGGCCGCGGTTGCGATCAACTATTTCTCCAGCGGGGCAGGTGCTGAAGAAGCCGTGGCCGACATCACGGCGGCGGGCGGGCGGGCCTTTGCCCTGCAGGGCGACCTGACGAAACAGCACGACGTGGACGCGCTGGTGTCCAGGACGGTCGCGGAGCTTGGCAGCATCGACATTCTGGTGAACAACGCGGGCGGGTTGATTGCGCGCAAGACCATCGCCGAGATGCCGGACGATCACTGGGACGCGGTCATGGACCTGAACCTGACCAGCACGTTCCGGATGATACGTGCCTGCCTCGCGCATATGACCGCCGGCACCATCGTGAATCTGGCCAGCCAGGCCGGTCGCGATGGCGGCGGTCCCGGTGCGGTGGCCTATGCCACCTCCAAGGGCGCGGTGATGACAATGACGCGGGGCCTGGCCAAGGAGTTGGGACCGCAGATCCGGGTCAATGCGCTGTGCCCCGGAATGATCGACACCGATTTCCACAACGTCCACACACCAGACGCCGGGCGGCGCGGCTACGAGGCCAACGCGCCGCTCAAGCGGCAGGGAACGACCGAGGATACCGCCAACCTGGTGCTGTTCCTGGCCTCTGCGGATTCGGGGTTCCTGACCGGAACGAACATCGACATCAACGGCGGGATGCTGTTTTCCTGATCCGACACAGAGGTATTACCATGTCCGACTTTCCCATTGTGCCCAGCGGCGAAAACGTAACCCGACAGGTCCTGTCCGAAAGCCCGGAGCTGATGGTCGTCGCCTTTCGCTTTGCGGTGGAAGGGGCCGAAGGCGCGCTGCACGATCATCCACATGTCCAGTCCACCTATGTGGAAAGCGGACGTTTCCGTTTTACGCTGGGCGAAGAGGAGCGCGAGGTCGGCCCGGGCGACAGCTTCGTCATCCCGTCGGGCCTGCGCCATGGCTGCGTCTGCCTGGAGCCGGGAACCCTGGTCGACGGATTTACGCCACGCCGCGACGACTTTCTCTGACGCCTGGCGCGGTGCCCCTTGGTCATTGATCTTCTTCGACCGGGGGGCACGCGTTCGGTCTGTATATTACATAATGTGACTTATATCACGGGGCCGGAGCGGGCGCGCGCCACCTCGAACTATGACGGCCGGTCCACGATAGCTGCTCGGACGGTGGCGCATGTCTTGTATCGCCAGCAGATCCAGGCGCGTTTTCCTGCCCGAGATCCGGGTCGAAAAATTGGACCGAGCAGCCACCAGAGCAGATCGAGCGTTCTTACCAGATCTGATTGGAAACTGTGTGCGAATGGCACCCACCCCGCTGCCGGGACACAGCCGATCGTCGGTTGGGAGGCCCCCGATACCGGAAAATGATGATCATTGATGATGTTGCCCCGCCCGCGTGGGCGCGCGCGCGTGACAAGGACTATTCCCCTCGTCAACGGTTTTCTCAGTGAACACTGATCATCTGGCCCGTACGGCAATGAATTGTCAGTCAGTCCGGCCCTTGTTCTTTTCACACTGGCGTTCTTTCGACCCACGGTGACCGGGTTCATGATCCGCGGGAATGGGATGGATCGCGGCGTCGGTAGGACAGCTATTCTGGTCGAAATGGACCAAGCCGTACCTTTGAGCGGACGACGGCCCGCCGCTTGCAACAATGCAGGGCCAATCGCCGGGCCTCTATCCGCCCGCATGGGGAGCGACTAGCAAGAACTCCGGCAGGCGCGGCTGAACCGAACCATCCCTGATTTCAGCACCCCGTCCCGCTGACAGAAACACTGACTGTTTCGATTCCGTTTTGCCATTCTGATGGGCGGCTGCACTTGCTTGTGGATGGCCGCCGGCGTCCATTTCTCGACGACGAAGGTGGCAGGCCCGCAAGCACGGAGATACAGATCCTTCGAAGCGCCGTACCATGAGGCGCTGCCCCAGCAGCTCCAGACAATGTATCTTCGTCTCGACGAGGCTCTGGCGGCGATATCCGCTCCAGCGTCGCCATAGCGTGCGGCCCATATATCGCTGCGCGCTGACGGCTTTGTTGGGGACAATTGCTCTCGCGCGCGTAGGCTCCGAAGGCCTTGCATTCTTACGTAGCGGGACAGCGGACAAGAGGTCGCCGGATCAGAAGGAGACCATCGATTGCGGGCGTATTTTGTTGAAAAACTCCGTCTTGATCGTGGGATAGATCGCTGATTCACTTCTTTTACCGAGGAGGTGGATTGCGATGATGGGGCCGAGGCAGGAGGCGCAGGCGGCGCTGTTCTACGAGTTCTCGCTGGAGGATCACGTTCCGCAAGACTACCTGCTGCCGTCGATCGACCGGTTTGTAGATCTGGGCGGCATCCGTCAGCATCTGGCCCCGTTCTACAGCAACACCGGTCGTCCGTCGGTCGATCCCGAGCTGCTGATCCGCATGTTGATCGTGGGCTACTGCTTCGGCATTCGGTCCGAGCGGCGGCTCTGCGAGGAAGTGCATCTGAACCTCGCATATCGGTGGTTTTGCAGGCTCGACCTGGCGGACCGCGTGCCGGATCACTCGACCTTTTCGAAGAACCGTCATGGTCGCTTCCGCGATAGCGAGTTACTGCGCCATTTGTTCGAGACGGTCGTGGCGCGCTGTATCGCCGAGGGCCTGGTCAGCGGGCAGCGGGTGGCTGTCGATGCCGGTCTGATAGAGGCTGACGCCAACAAGCAATACTCGGCGGCAAAGGAAGATTGGGATCCGGCGCGGATCGACGCGGAGACCGCCCCCCGGGCGGTCAGGGAGTATCTCGATACGCTGGACGAGGCCGCCTTCGGTGCCGCTTCGGAGGTCGAGCCCAAGTTCACCTCCTTCTCGGACCCGGCGAGCCAGTGGACGGCAGCTCGCAAGGGCCCGGCCTTCTTCAGCTATTCGGACAACTATCTGATCGATACCGATCACGGTGTGATCCTCGACGTCGAGACGAGCCGGTCCATCCGGCAAGCCGAAGTTGGCTCGACGAAGACGATGCTCGACCGAGTAAAGGACCGTTTCGACCTCCACCCCGAGAGGCTGATCGCAGACACGGCCCACGGCAATGGCCCGATGCTCGGCTGGCTGGTGGATCGCAAGATCGCACCGCATATTCCGGTCGTTTACAAGTCGGGTCGGACCGACGGGACCTGGTCGCGCGCCGACTTCGAGTGGGACGCCGAGGGCGACCGCTACGTTTGCCCCGAAGGTCAGGAGCAGGAGCTCAAACAGTTCCGCCGCAACTACTCCGACCCGAACCGCGGCCCTTCCGGCAAGGGCACCGCCCGCTACCGGGTGCCCAAGGAGGCCTGCCAAGCCTGCTCGTCGAAGTCCAAGTGCTGCCCGAACGCCGAGGCCCGCAAGATCACTCGCGAGGAGCACGAAGACGCCCGACAGGTCGCCCGCGACATCGCGAAGACAGACGCCTACGTGATCTCCATGCGGCTCCGAAAGAAGGTCGAGATGCTGTTCGCCCATCTCAAACGCATCCTCGGCCTGGGACGTCTCCGACTGCGAGGCCCATGCGGCGCAAGCGACGAATTCCTCCTCGCAGCCACCGCCCAAAACCTCAGAAAGCTGGCGAAGATCTTCCCGATCCCCACAACGCCAGCGCCACTTTGATCGAGAGCGCACTTTGCCCAGCCGCAGCAACCACTTGCTGCGCCCGCAAACGCTGCTTTTTCAACAGAATGGGCGGAAAGCGGGCTTTCGCTGTGGATGCAATCTGACCGCTACCCGACATGCGATTCGGTAGATGTCCGGAACCGGACGGTCACGGGCAGAGGGGGGGGGGAGCAGTGGCGCACGGCAAGTGCAATATGGACTCCTGTGCAACCGCCTACCTAACCTGTCTTGCCGGCGAGACGAAGCGCTGGACTAAGCCGAGCAAAATGACATGGCGCGCACCGTCTGAACTGCCAACCAGCTCGATTGATACCTACCACTATTGTGCCCAAGAACTCTGCAGAGGTCTCAGAATGGAAAGAGCTTTAGGTGGTGCCTGATGATCGCGACGATTGCACTTGGTCAACAGCACAGACTGCCGTGGAAAAACGTCTCGGCCCCCAGAAAAGACCTTAATACACTGATTATAATAAAGGAAATTTTCCTGAAAGCGTCTCAGTTCAGGGTGTCGATTTGTCCAACCCACAGTTGGCAGCCGGCGATCTCGCCCTGCCCCTGCCCTTGCTCTTAGCGATGCGCTTGGATGATCAAGACTGGCTATCGGAGGGTGTTGCCTGGGGGGGACCTTCAAGGACGAGGCTCTAGTTGCGCTCAGGCAGTAGATGAAAGAAAGGCGCAAGCAGCGTTAAGATAATTTTAATGCGAATCATAACTATCTGTTCGTGCACCCCAAACAATCGAGAAAGGTGTGTACGTTGGACTGCGCTACCTGCAAAACCGTTGGCCTGATCGAACAGGTCGATCAATATCCCGCTCGATTTTCGCGAACAATCATCTGCCCCGAACTGTGCGAGCACGCGCTCAGAGTTGTCCCCTATATGGATCATGACGATATGCGGTGGGAGACGGTTGAACCAGATGACCCGGTCAATATGACCCGCCCCTGTAAGGACAGCTCCTTACCAATCTCCGTTCACTATCAATCATCCAAGCTTATCCATACTTTTGTCGACAGAGTTCTAACGTCGGTCGATTTTGATATTGCGCTCGAAGGATCTGGCGTCACAGACATCAGTCTGGATGACGACTTAAGAGCCTTCCCGTTCATTGAGCGCAATATGCCGTATAGTTAACGCAGAATACCTACACGTCATAGTGGTGGCTCATTTTTTTACTGGGGGGTGTTAGTAATGACCGTTAACAGCACAATTCAAGGTGAAAATCAAGAAGAAATTCCCAAGATCGATTTGATAGTTGAGCTTACAGAAGAGTATGCGGCGAACAAAAAAAAATTGGAAGATTTGAGCTCTAGAAAAACTAGCGAGATTGAGAATCTCTATAAAGCAAGGTCCCTTTTTGCCCTGCGCTTGAAGCATAACGCTTATGTAAGAATGTTTACATCCAGAGAAAAGTTAATACTTGCTGGCTCAGGGGCGACAAGTTTATCCCAAAAAACAAAAATGGAAGTCAGAAATTCCATATTGGGTTTGCAGGGTGAGGCGCTAAATAATGAAGAAATCATCTGCTCCCTGATAGATGATTTGCAGCGCCAAATTGAAAAAATAAATCAGAGGCAGAGCGATTTAAAAGACATTATTTTGGAGGCAACCCCCTTCTCGACGGATGGAGCTCTGGCCAAGCTCGAGATTATATCAGAGTTAATGCTTGATTCGGGTGGCTTGGAGTTGGACATAGTATCGTATCACATTCATCAATGTGTTATTTTATTATTATCTTCCCTTGGGGGGGCTTCTTCGTCGATAAGTTTTGAGGGTCTTTTGCTGCCAGATCCGCCCTGTCAGGAAATCATCCTTTAGGCACCGGTGCCACAGTGGAAAACTACGAACTGTGGTGGTAAAGAGTATCGTTGGTGGCATGACAATGCATCTTGGGTTAAAATGGGCTATTAAGTTTGAGCATCATTGTTTAAATCTATTGGCTCGGCTCCTGCAGATATTTTTTAATTACTTTAATCGATCCATGTGCCATGTTGAAGGCGCAGGAGGATTTCGCTACTAGCCTTGTCCTGACGGGAATTCGACTCATAAAAATTCTGTGGCGAAAATGTAGCTTTCGATTGATCGAGTGATGGCCCCCTCCCCAAGTAGGGGCGCAATATCAATCATTATTGTGCGAACGGAATTCGATATGAAATCAGTGTAGTCTATGGAAAGACCAGATGGGGTCAACGCAAGCGAGGCTTCGTCGAAAACCGCGCCGCCACGATTGTAGAAGCGAATGATGTCACCCCCTTCAGTGTCGAAATCTGTAATTGTCGTATCAGTCGACGTGCGTGTAAATTCGAATACGTCAGCGCCTGGGCCTCCTGTGAGAATGTCGACACCAGCGCCGCCGAAAATGACGTCGTCCCCATTTCCCCCAAGGATATGCTCGCCATGGCTGGTGCCCCAGATCGTATCGTTTCCAGCCCCTCCATCAACTTCGAGGCCACCGGGCGGCATCACGTAGGAATCGCTGGTCAAGTCGATGATGTCATTGCCGCCCATGCCTTCGATGCGCTCGATGCCCCGCAATCGCAATGCAGATGGTGTGCCGTCGGCGGCCGGCGGCAAGGCCACGTCAGGATGCCGCTCGGAATAGGCATCGTCGAGGAACAGGGCTTCGGAGGCATCGCCCAATTGCAGCGTATCCCGACCGGCGCCCCCGTCCGCGAAGATCGCGAACGTATAGTGATCGGCGAGCGAGAGAAAGGCTCCTGTCCCTGTCTGCACGGCACTGTCGATGTTGAATGCGCCCATTCCCGGCAGTGTCAAATGATCGGTGGTAACGACCATCAGGTCGTCACCGCTGCCCCCGGTCAGGTAATCGACGCCGGTGCCAGACCAAATCGTATCGTTCCCGGCTCCACCGTGCAGAACGTCATCTCCGGTACCGCCCAGGATGCGATCATTCCCCTCACCGCCGTAAAGGGTGTCGTTGCCGAAGCTGCCGACCACGCGATCGTCGCCGTGCCCGCCGTCGAGGATATCGTCCCCGGCCTCCCCGTGGAGGGCATCGTTACCATCTTCGCCGCGCAAAAGATCCGCGCCCTCCCCACCGTGCAGATGGTCGTTGCCGCCCCCGGCTATGATGGTGTCGTCCCCCTTGCCGCCACGGATGTCGTCCCGCCCCTCCGTGATCGCCGAAAGCTCGACGCGCACGATCTCCCAGGGGCGCAGATCCAAGTAGATCTTGCGACCGGTCATGACATGACCGTTGGACTGACTTACGATAGGAACGGCTTCGTCCTCCGTAGTGGTGCCGTCTTCGCTGTAGAGCCGGGTGACCAGTAGGAACGACGGCGTCGCCGGGGCAAAGGCACCCAGATCGACGGTTGCCTGACCGCCATTATGAACGGTCTGCGCGCTGCCGCTTCGCTCCGCCACGAACAGGGTGCGGGCGTCGCCATCGCCGAAGCCGTGCACGTCGATCCGGCTGGTGACCTCGAAGTCGAACAGAGCCTTGTGCCCGAGGGTCGTTTCCGAGAGCCATTGAAACATAACTCCGCCGAACGTCAGGCGTTCATCGCCGGTATCGACAAGAGTCCTGTGAATTTGCCCGGGGCTTCCGAATGTGGTCGGCCAGAAGTTGGCACCGTCGATTCCGTGGGAAACCAGTTCGAAAAACGCCTCCACCGTCGTATGCGCGTAATGAAGTCCATTAGCATTGCCAAGGTTGCGATCCGAATTACTCGACAGCGGGTTGCGGGGGCTCCATTCCGTAATGTGGTAATCGAGGTCTTCCACTCCGAGACGGTCGGTGAAGATCTCGGGGACTCGGCTCAGGGCAAAATCTCGCTGATCGTCGATGCCCTCAAAACCCGCGTCAAAATAGACGTGACCGACAATTCCGTCAATCAGCTCAGCCGCCCCGCGAGAAGCAAGAATTTGGTCTGCTATCAGGTTCGTCTGGGTGCCTGCATTGCCGGATCCGGGCATCGTCGCGGACATCCAACCAACCGGAAGTACCCCGCCACGTGGCGTCGACATGTGGACAGTGAAATCACCGAATCCATCCGGCTCAAGATAGACCGTCCGGTCCGCGAGGGGGCTGAACTTGTTGGCGCTGGCGGCAACTTGGACGATGATGTCGAGGTCCGGGTAGTGCCGAGCCAAGAATTTCGACAACTGTCCGGACAGATACCCGTATTCGCCTGCAGTCATGCGGCCGCTTCCCCAGAATTCGTTGCCAAGTTCCAGGCGTGATATCGCCGTGCCGTTCTCCCTTGCCTGTTCGATCGAATGATCGACGAACCGGCGAACCTGGTCGAAGTAGTCCGGCGTGAACGCGCGACGGTCTCCATAACTTCCGGTTGCCAGGGCCTGACCTGCCGATTGTGCAAATGCGATCCTCGTGGGAATCACGAGTTGCACGCCCGCGCCTATATGGCCGGCCACTTCGAAAAACTCGGATATCGGCGTGATCCGACGGGGCGTGCCGCCCTCATCCAGAAAGGTTTCGACGCCCCAATCCCCGGTTACAAAGGAAGCCTCTGCAAAGATGCTCTCGGTGACGCTTCCGCCGGGGAAGCGAAGCGTTTCAATGCCCAATTCAGCCAGAATATCTGCCAGCCCCTCGTCTCGGCCAAATTCGAAATCGTAGCTTGTGACGTAATTCGCTCCGAACATATCCCCGTTGATACGGACATCGGAATATATATTGCTATCGTCAATCGTATACTGCGCCATGAACGAAGCTCCTGTCGTGTTCGACAAAGATCTTCGGGGCGCGGAAGGTCTATTTTGGGTCTGGCTTCGCTCGCAGAAACGGCTGAATTTTGAATATTGAGAATATTTTTCGAATAAGAAATACGTAATTTTAGGTGTTTGGCTCCCTCATCATTTAGAATAATTTTAGCGGTAGTACCCTGCAGGTAATCGAATTTCTGTCCTGCGGAACTACTATTCTAGGAGCGGGAGAGGCTCTATCTGTAGGACAGGAGAGCGTTGCTCACGATCTGTGGCATTTCCAGTCGTGTATCGCGCAGCGTAGCGGGATCTTCGCCGGGCAAAGATTGAAATGTCCACGATCCCGTCTCCACCCTGGCGACGAGTTTTATGCCGGAAATCTCGTCATTTTCGCCGGTGCCACCCTGAGTATCATAGAGAACCGCGCCTTCGGTCGACCATTCGTATCGTTCCGGAAACACATCCCCTCGGGGAACGAAGTAGACGTTCGATCCGGTATGATGGGATATGGCATCCCCTTCCCCGTCACCCTGTTCGATATAATTTGCTGACAGGACAAATAGACTACCAAGAGCCGGCTCCTCCATGTCGATGCAGATGTCCTCCTCCATCGCAGCGTCGATGATGCTCACCTCGTCTTGCAGGAACCAGTCGGATGTCGCCGGTGGAAGACGGGATATCGCATCTCCGTCGAGATCAATATCCGCGTCCCCCTTTGCTTCGGCAGAGCCTGCCTGCTCCGTCATTTCGTCCTCGGCCTCTGTAAAATTGACCGATCCGACATCCTTCGTCGGAATGGCGATTTCGTCAGATAGTGGTGTGGCGGCCTCACCTGCTCCCTCGTCCGGGAATGCGATGTCGAGAAAATCATCTGTCACTTCCCCTTCGTCCGTCGCGGCCGACCTCATGTCTTTGGTGTCCGTCTCGTCGTTTTCGGGGGCATCTTCATCGGTGGCCGACGTACCGTCCGGCACCATCGCAAAGGCGAGGGCAGTGCTGCTGAGCAGGAAAAGGCTGAAGAATATCATCGGCGAGGACCTCTTATTTCGATGATTATATCAGACTGAGGAAGTTTTTTGCATGTTTTAGGTCAAGATGGTTACTAATACTCACGCCACCTGAACTGCTCCCTCACATATCCGCCGGGAGAACTGGGCGCATAAGCGTTCTACCAATCAAGAGAATTTGAAGTAGCACCCTGAAATGAGGCCACGAGAGTATTAGGGTCAAGACCTATTGATTTTCGGTTGGCTGCGTGGTTCGCGGTTGACCCGCTCCCCAAGGTTCCCTCATTCGTAACGAGAGTCTGCGGGTCTGGTTTTCGTAGTCTTGGTTTTCGGTTTGGGCAAGCGCGCCGGGCGCGGAGCCCTCAAATTGCTCAAGCGTCCGGCGCGCTTCTGCAGGTGTTTGGTTTCCCAGCGACGAGTGCGGTCTGACGTTGTTGTAGTCGTAACGCCAAAGCGCCAGTTTTCGCCGGGCATCGTCGAGGCTGTCGAACATCTCCTTGTTCAGAAGCTGGGCGCGCAGGCTGCCGTTGTAGCTTTCGATGAAGGCGTTCTGCTGGGGTTTGCCCGGATCGATTTAGTGCCAGTTCACGCCGTTCTCGTTCGCCCATTTCAAGATCGTCAGGCTGGTGAACTCCGTTCCGTTGTCGCTGATGATACTGGCCGGTTTGCCATACAGGCGGACGAGCGCATCCAGGTCCTGTGCAACCCGTGCCCCTGAGATGCTGGTGTCAGCCATCAGGCACAGGTTCTCGCGGCAGCAATCGTCGTTCACCGCCATGATGCGGAACCTGCGCGAGGCCCCGAACGTGTCGGACAGGAAGTCCAGCGACCAGCGCTCACCTGGCCGCAGAGCCCCTGGCATCGGCGTCCGCGATCCCCGCGCCCGTTTCCGGTCCCGTCGCCGCCTGGCGCCCAGCTTCTCCTCGGTGTACAGCCGATAGAGCTTCTTGTGGCTCATGATCATCCCCTTGCGCTCCAGCATCACGCCGATCCGCCGATAGCCGAACCTGCGCCGCTTGGCCGCGACGGCCTTCATTTCCTTGCGTATCTCAGAATTGTCTGGCGGGCGTTCACGCCGGACCGTCTTCGGATCGACACCGACAAGTCGGCAGGCCCGGCGTTGCGAGATATCGTGATCCCGCATCGCCTGATGCGCTGCCGCTCGCCGCTCATTCGGTGTCGTCAGCTCTTTCCCAGCAGATCCTTCGGGACGACATTGTCCAGCATGGCGTCGTCCAGCAGACGTTTGAGCCTGGCATTCTCGTCCTCCATCGCTGTCAGTTTCGCGACGTCGGACACCTCCATGCCGCCATACTTGGACTTGTATTTGTAGAACTTGCCCTGGCCGAGACCGTGCTTGCGGCACACCTCAGCCGTTGGCATCCCAGCTTCCTGCACTTTGATCATCCCAATGATCTGAGCTTCCGTGAAACGGCTCTTTCGCCCTCGCAGCCCTCGTCATTTACCGGCTATCAGTCCCGGCCCTAGATTGCGGTTTCTATTGGACGGCCTTTTTGATCGAGATAGTAATTTCAGAGACCAGATGTAGCCTTGTGCCGTAGTGCCGCGGTGAATGTCCGCGAAGGGCCGTCCATGCACCCCGACACGAGGGGCGGGAAGCAGCTCTTCGCTGCAGGTGCGAGACCTCAAGAGCGCATCGACGAAACCGGACCTTGATGCCAATCGACGCTTCTTGCGGCTTGTTGCCCAGATCGCGCGGCCAGCAAAAAGGGTCAGTTCTTATCGCCACCAGCTACGTGTCCGCCGGCAGGCGCTTGAGCTTGGCTGCGTCACGCGCCTCCAATTCCAGCGTTCAGGTCAGCGGGGACCCAGATGATACAATTTCTGTTGAACACCCTCGACGGTTGACGTCAGCCGGGGTATTCAGAATCAGGTTGAATAAAGCCCGGCCCCACAGAAAGTATGAATTAAGATAGCGATCATGGCTTAGGTATCGCTCACGTTTTTTGGTTTTTAGCATTGATTTCAGGAAAAGCTATGTCACCTTCCTTACCAACTGATTTGAGCGGTCTTTTTCAGGGATCTGTTCTTGTTCCGAATGAACTTACGGATTGGGATACCAGCCATGTCACATCTATGGCCCGTATGTTTGAAAACAATTATAAAATTGATGTTTTAGCGCCATTTAATGTGCCGGGATATGAACCGGATTTAACTGGTTGGGACACTGGAAATGTGACGGACATGTCCAGGATGTTCGCTGCTGCCGATAACTTTAATCAGGACATCAGCAGCTGGAACACTGAAGCGGTGAGCAACATGGTCGGAATGTTCAATCACTCGTGGCGTTTTAACCAGGACATTTCCAGCTGGAATACCAGCAATGTCTCTAACATGGAAAACATGTTCCAAGATGCCTGGCATTTTAATGGTCAGCTTGGTGACTGGGACACCGGCAATGTGACGGACATGAGGGACATGTTCAATCACGCTTACCGGTTCAACCAAGATGTCGGCAATTGGGATACCAGCCGGGTTACCAATATGGCGAATTTGTTTTTCAGTGCTTACGACTTTGACCAGAATATCAGCGGCTGGAACACGAGCGAAGTGACGGATATGTCCCATATGTTCGATACTGCAACGAGTTTCAATCAGGATATCGGCGGCTGGGACACCAGCAATGTCACAGACATGTCTTACATGTTTTTTCAAGGTGGCGAATCTGGTGACGGGCGTTTCAATCAAAGCCTTGGAAGCTGGGACATTTCATCCGTTGTCGACATGACACAAATGCTGTCCCACTCTGAGATGAGTACAGAGAACATAGATGCAACCTTGGCTGGCTGGGCCAGACTTGACGCTGGCGAAACCCGTATACCGACAGGCATCTCGTTCGGTGGCTACGGTATATATTACAGCGACGTAAGCGCCTATACGATTTTGACTGAAACCTATGGCTGGGAGATTAACCTGTTGCGCGAATTCAGGCTTGCGCCGGAGGATGACACGATAGACTTGTCCCGGTTGGCTGTGCGCGCAAGGATTCTTGGGCTGGAAGGGCACGACAGCATTACCGGAACCGGGAATGGCGATGAATTGCACGGGGGGGACGGAGACGACATTATTCGCGCCGGTTCAGGCGCCGACTATGTGTTCGGAGAAGCCGGGGATGACCGGATTTTGGGTGGCCTGCGCCCTGACCGTTTATATGGCGGTTCTGGCGAAGACACGATCTGGGGCGGCCCGGGCAACGACTATATTTGGGGCGGAGAGCACACAATTTACCCTTTCCAAGATTCAGGAGATGTAATTTTTGGCGGCGACGGAGACGAGCAGATTTATGCTGGGCCAGGCGAAGACAGGGTTTCCGGTGATGCCGGAAAAGATTTCATAAGCGGCGAAGACGGAAACGACATCCTGGCTGGCAACGCCAATGCTGATGTACTGTGGGGCGGTGATGGCGACGATTTCCTGAATGGCGGTTATGGCTTTGATGTTTTGACTGGGGGCGCTGGAGCCGACAGGTTTTATCATCTTGGTATCGGCCATCACGGAAGTGAATGGATACACGATTACAACGCTGGAGAAGGAGATGTTTTGGTCTTTGGCGGTTCTGCAACGCGCGATCAATTCCAAGTCAACGTATCCAGAACGGCAAATTCTGGCGCGAACATTGTGGACGAAGCATTCGTAATTTTCCGACCAACAGGGCAGATTCTGTGGGCTCTTGTGGATGGCGATGACCAAGACGAATTAAATATCCGAATAGGTGGGCAGGACTTTGACTTGCTTGTTTAGTCTCAAGACTCATAACCAGAAGATGACGGTTGCGGCGAGAGCGATGGCCAAAAAGAAGACGGTTGGCGATCTGTCATAGCGCGTTGCTATAGTCCTCTTTGGAGTGCTGCACCGCCGCAACCCTGATGCATATTGAACGGCGGCTTTGGGCCGGAAGCCTCGCAATTCGCCACCCGGCAGAGTAGAGAGGGGTAGCTCCCTTCGACACTCTCCCAAGCATGACAAGCGAGCCTCGTTTTCATGCACGCGCAGAATGTCACGCAAGAAAGCAAAGCCCAGGACCGGGGAAGAGATCCGGAGTTACCTGCTCGCCAAGGGTCTTCGTTGTCGACTTCGTCGGTGGCCACGAGAAGCAAAAACCCTTCCATAGAAAATTTCACTATTCAGAAACACATGCGCTGACGACAGATAAATCAAGTTCAGGGAGTTCTCTGCGGCACACCCTTGCTAGTCCTAAAAAACTGATACAATCTAAAGCCGGAGCAGCTCAGAACGCAGCCTAGCCACCTGCTTGCGAAATCACCCGCAGATATTGACATCAAAATATCTCAACCAGTTTTACCGAAAAAATAGGAAGTACATAGCCTCATGGCTCAGATTGCATTTTATCAACAGACAAATATGTCCGCCATTGGTTTTACGTACGGAGAACTTCATACTGCCACTTCAAGTCAGATTGTCGTGTCCGCTGGTCCACTGACAAGTTCCTATTTTGGGAATTTTTCTTACAGCCCAACCGGAACTGTTTCTGGTGTGCTCACTGGTTATGAGGGTAGGGTTGGTGGTGCATTACAGGTATCAGTACGAGAAATAAATATCGATGCAACTCAGGTATATGCGGCAATAGTAAGCCTTGACTCCAACAGGTTTCTAAATCTAGCACTGTCTGGTTCGGATACACTTTCAGGCTCCAACGGATCAGACCTTCTTTTTTCTCTTTCTGGATCAGATACGATTAGTGGAGGCGGTGGAAATGATACGTTGAATGGCGGGCTTGGACCGGATTATTTGTTTGGTGGCAATGGGGATGATTTCATTCTTGGTGGATCCGGCTATTCAGATTTACGTGATGTGATTTATGGAGACGATGGAAATGACTCCATTCACGGCGGATATGGAAATGACGAGCTGCACGGTGGTTTTGGAAACGATTCCGTTGAGGGTGGATTCGGTTCGGACTGGGTGATTGGAAATGAAGGTGACGATGTGCTGTCTGGTGGAGCGTTGTCCGACCTAATTTATGGAGGGTTCGGGTCTGATTTTATTAACGGTGGTTTTGGCTTTGACCGTTATAATGGCGGAGCTGGTGGCGATCGCTTTTTCCATGCCGGTGTTGCAGGGCATGGGACAGATTGGATACAGGATTATAACGCCAGTCAAGCTGATGTGTTGCTTTTTGGAATTGTAACAGCGACGGGGGATGATTTTCAAGTCAACTTTGCCGAAACGCGAAATGCCGGTGCCTCTGAGGTTGCTGAGGCGTTCGTTATCTACAAGCCAACAGGTCAAGTAATGTGGGCACTGGTAGATGGCGCTCTACAGGAGGATATTTTGGTTCAGGTTAATAACGATGGCGTCAACATGATTTATGATTTGATTTAAAATATCTACTCGTGGAAATATATCGCATTTTATGAGATCAGGCTTGCTTCCCCCTTGCGTCTCGCCCTCGGAACTGGCCATAGAAAGCCATTTCGGTCAGGGTTCCACAACAACGTCCATTGCCGCCTGACCCGACACAACCTGCATAACCCGCGACAGTCAGGGCAGCCGGTAGATCCGCCGTGCGGTGTCGTGGAAGAGGTCGCGGATGATCGGCTGTCCCTGCCCGGCCAGGATTTGCGACAAGCTGGCGATCTGATCGTCGAAGCCGCAATTCACACCCTCGACCGGCAGGTTCGATCCATACATCAGCCGCGCAGAGCCGAGCGTCGTCAAGGCATGCGAAAGGTAAGGGGTCAGGACCGAGGGCGTCCAGGTCCGGTCAGCGGTCCAGAGGCCGGACACCTTTACGGTGACGTTCGCGCAGGCCGCGATCCGATCGATGCCCGCTCGCCATTGGCCCCCGTTGCCAGGTTGGTCCGGTTCAAGGGTTGCGAAGTGATTGATGACGATCGTCAGATCCGGCAGGGCGGCGGCCAGATCGGCCACTTCGGAAAGCTGGGCGGGCACCACGACCATTTCGAGGACCAGGCCCAGGCCTGCGAGGTGGCGCGCCGCGATCCGAAACGCCGGGTCCGCCAGGCGGTGCGGTGCATTCGCCACGCGCCAACGCCCCGCCGCGTCCCAGGCGACGGGCGTGCGCACACCGCGCAGGCGATTGCTGGCGGCAGCGTGGTCATCGATCAACCGCGTGGCACCAGGGTCGGACAGGTCGACCTCTGCCACGATGGCAGATGGCCAGCCGGTCGTCCGGGCCAGTTCGTGCAGCCACCGCGTCTCGTCGACGGGATCGGCCGCGCCGCAATTGGCCTGGACGTGCACGCTGCCGACCAGATCGACAGAGGCGGTTTCCGCCAGATAGTCCGGCGGCAGGACGTCGCGACGGATCGCCGCCTTGTCGCCGAACCGGGCGGCTGGCGCATCGGGCGCCAGCCAGTGATAGGGAAACCGCGCCAGCTCCCAGAAGTGATGGTGCGCGTCGATGACCGGCACGCCCTGAAGCAGTCCAGCAGTCAATAGGTGGCACGCCCACCGGACAGATCGAAGACCGCCCCCGTGGAAAAGCTGTTCTCACGCGAGCACAGCCAGACGATCATGGCCGCCGCCTCGTCCAGTTCCAGAAAGCGGCCCCGCGGAATCTTGGACAACATGTAGTCGATATGTTCCTGCTTCATCTGGTCGAAGATCCGCGTGCGTGCCGCAGCAGGCGTGACGCAGTTCACCGCGATGTCGAGGTTGGCCAGCTCTTTGCCCAGGGATTTCGTCAGGCCGATGACCGCCGCCTTGGAGGCCGAATAGGCCGAGGCGTTGGGATTGCCTTCCTTGCCGGCGACCGAGGCGATGTTGACGATGCGACCGTAACCGGCCGCGGTCATCGAAGGCACGACCGCACGGTTGACGTGGAAGGTGCCCAGCAGGTTGACCTCGGTGATGGCGCGGAATTCGTCCACCGGATACTCGGCCAGGGGGGCGTTCGCCCCCGCGATCCCGGCGGAGTTCACAAGGATGGAAATCGGATCGCCCGCGGCCAGGGTCGCCTCGGCGGCGGCCTGCACGCTGTTCCAGTCAGAGATGTCGACGCCGTGGGCCGTGGCCCCGCCGCCAAGTTCCTGCGCGGCCTGTTCCGCCAATGCGGCATCGCGATCCCAGACGGCGACGCGGGCCCCGCCTGCCGCTAGGCGGTTTGCCACGGCCCGCCCGATACCCTGCGCGCCGCCGGTGACCACCGCCAGTTGGTTTTCGAATTGTGTCATGCCTTGTCTGCCCTTGAATCCAGAGAAATGCTATGTGCCAGGCCGCCTTGGCTGGCCGATTGAAGCACTGCGTGCAGCGTCTCGACGGCGCGCGCGCCGATGTCGCCGGCGCTTTCGTTTCTTTCGCGCCCGAGGGCCACGTCGACCAGCCGGTTGGGTGGTCCCTCGCAGCTGTAGGTCCAGTCGCCAGGGGACACCTGCGCGACCTCCGTCTCGCCACCTTCGGTCTTGAGAACCATCCGCTCCGTTTCGATGTCCAGCAGGACGGAACCCTTGGTGCCGTAGAGACGCAGATCCACCTCGAAGCCGTGGCCGTTCGGCACGCCGCAACTGCCCGACAGGACCCCGGTGGCCCCGTTGGTGAACCGCACGGCGGCGGCGTCATGCAGGTCGATGTCGGTCGGGGCCTGGAATGCCATGGACCGAACTTCGGCGACGCGCAGGTCGGTGGCCCAGAACAGGATGCCCAGGGCATGGGACAGTTGCCCATAGGCATAGCCGCCCCCCTGATCCGGCGCTTCCCAGGTGCTGCGGTCCGGCTGGATCGCGATGTGCTTCCACCGCTCCATCCCGCCACCGGAAAAGATGCCCCGCGTAAAGGACGCCATGTGGCAGACGACATGCTCGATCGTTCCGATCCGCGCGGTAAAGTCGCGCAGGGTGTCGAGACCCGTCTTGTAGTTCCAGCCATAGGCCACCAGCAACTCGCGCTTGCACTCGGCGGCGATGCGCACCAGGTCCCAGGCCTCTGCGGGGTCAAGGCACATCGGCTTTTCGACCAGGACGTGACAGCCCTTTTCGAGAAAGGCGCGCGCCTGTTCGTAGTGCAGATTGTGTGGCGAGGCGATCACCGCGATGTCGATGTCCCGGTCGAGAATCTCGCGCCAGTCCTCGGTCGCGAAGGCAAAGCCGAATTCATCGCGGATCAGGTCCAGCTCCGCACGGCCAAGACGGCACACGCTGTCGAGCGTGACCTCGGGCCGGGCGGCCAGCACCGGGATGTGCATGCGGTAGGCGAAATGCCCTGCCCCGACGATGGCAGCCTTCAGCATGGTTGGCCCCGCCGCGCGCGAGGTTGGCAGAAAGGGGTCGGTTCGGTCATGTGCTGTTCCTGATCTTCAATGAATAACCGATGTCGTGAACCTCACGCTCGGCTTCGCTGCCCTGCAACCGGTCGAACACCAGCTCGGCGGCGCGTTCGCCGATGGTGCGACCGGGGATGTTCACCGTGGTCATCGTCACCGGCAGCAGAGACGACAGGCTCAGGTCCCCGAAGCCTGCGATGGCGACGTCCTGCGGAACGCGCACGCCGTTGGAAAGGCACCACAACATGGCCCCCTGCGCCGGCAGTTCCGCCAGGAAGAACACCGCGTCCGGGGGCGTTTCGCGCGCCAGAAGCGCCTTGATCGCCGGCCCGCCCGCCTCGATCGTCGCGGGGTGTTCGAATTCTATGATCGCCTCGGGCGCCAGGGTCCGCCCGGCGTCGCGCATGGCATCCTCAAAGCCCCGCAGTCGGTCCGCGGCCTGGTCATTGTTCTGCGCGGCCCCGCCCACGATCACGATCTCGCGGTAGCCGCGGTCGATCAGATAGCGGGTCATGTCGCCCGCGGCGCGGTAGTTGTCGAAGCCGACGGCGCTGTCGATCACCGTGTCGGACATGTTCCAGGCTTCAACCACCGGGCCGTCATATCGTGCCAGCATCGCGCGGGTGGCGTCCGTATGCGAGAATCCGGTCAGGATGATTGCGTCGGCCTGTCGGGCGATGAAGGTCCGGACCGCCGCCTCTTCTGCTGCGGGGGACCAGTTGCTGACGGCAAGCAGCATCCGCAGGCCATGCGCATCCAGCTGTCCGGTCACACCTTGGGTGAAATCGGAGAAAAGCGAACTTGCCAGGATCGGCACCACGACCCCGATCATGTCGGAGCGTTTGGACACCAGGGACCGCGCCGTCAGGTTCGGCACATAGCCCAGTTCCGCGATGGTCTGCTGTATACGCTCGCGCGTGTCGGCGCGTACGGTCTCGGGCTGCCGCAAGGCGCGGGATACGGTGATCAAGGACAGGCCAGCCGCCCGCGATACATCCTTCAGCGTTACCTTTCTGCCGGTCTTCGTCCCCATCCGGCGTCCTTTCTGGTCGTTTTCACCCCTCGGCGCCGCACGCCAAGAAGTTTTCAAAAATACAATTGACACACGAGTATCATTGCAACTAACGTCCGTCAATAAGCAATGACACTCGTATATCATTTGCTGAATGTCAGGGTCACCGACCCTGTTTTCTAGGGAGGAAGACATGACAGACCCGATTAGCAGACGCCGATTCCTCGGCACCACAGCGGCCGTCGGCGCCGCAACCCTCGCCCCGACGATGCCCGCACGTGCGGCCGCCGGAGACGTGTCCGTATGGAAATTCGGCGGCACCCCCACCGAGGTCGAGCAATGGGCGCTCCGCAATGACGCCTTTGCGGCGGCGAATTCCGACATCGACCTCAACTATTCCTACTTCAACGGCCAGATCCGCCGTCAGAAGATCCTGGCCGGGTTCCAGACCCGTCGCCTGGCTGACGTGATCATCGCTTTCGGGCAGGACATCCCGGAATTCGCGGGCTTCGACATGATCCAGCCCCTCGACGACATCGCCGCCGACAAGATCGAAGGCTGGAAAGAGCGGATCGTGCCCGAGGTGCTGGCCTCCGGGATGCACGAAGGCAAGCTCTATGGCGTGCCCACCTATGTCGACATGGCGAGCTTCCTGGCCGTCAACCTGGACGCCCTGGAAGAGGCAGGTTTCGACCGCCCGCCCGCCACCTGGTCCGAGCTGCGCGAATACGCCAAGGCCATGACCAAGCCCGACCGCCCCGGTATCGCCTTCCCGGCCACGACGGCGCCCGTCGACATCAACATCTTCGAGGGTCTGGCCTATGCCAACGGCGGACGCATCTTCGACGAGGAAACCGGCAAGGTCACGCTGAACGATCCGGGTGTCGTCGATGCCCTGCAGCTTTACATCGACCTGATTGCCGACGGGTCTACCCCCGCGGCGACCTCGCTGACCGAGACCTTCTTCCGCGACACCGCGCAGCTGTTCGGTCAGGGGCGGTCGGCCATGTGGATCGGTCTGTCCTGGCTCAACACGCCCTGGGGTGTGTCCGAAGACGTTCGCTGGACGGGCGTGCCCTTCCCGCGCCCCGACGCGCCCAGCGGCAGCTTTGCGCCCGTCAATGCGATCATGGATCCCACTGCGATCCTGATGGTGTCCTCGCGGTCCGAGAACCCCGAAGCGGCGATCGAGTATCTCGACTTCTGGTCGCAGAACGAGCAGCTCGAAATCTGGGGCGGTCAGCCCGAGGTCGCGCGCATCCCCGCCGGCAAGGCCGCCTGGGACAACAGCGAGCTGGCCGAAGTCTGGCCGAACTGGGTCAAGGCCTACAACGAAGGCAACCTGTTCGAAGGCGCGGCTCCGATGCCCCGTTTCATCGGTGTCTCGGCCATTGAATCCGCGCTCGGCACGGCGATCCAGGAAGCGATCCTTGGTCAGAAGACGCCGCAGCAGGCGCTCGATGACGCCACCGCAGCCGCCCAGACGCAGATCGACCTGATCCGCGGCTGACCCGCGGGGCGTATGGCAGGCTCGCAAGGACCCTCCCGAGGTCCTTGCGGGCCCTGCCAGCCCCTCCGGCATTCACGAACGTCCGAACAACAACCTCCCGAGGGGGCCCGACGACCATGCAAAACGACCGCCTTCTGGCGTATTTCATGATATTGCCTGTGGTGGCGGCTGTTCTCGCCTTCGTCGTCGGGCCAACTTACAACGTCGGCACGCTCAGCCTGACCCAGGTGGTCATGGGGCAAGAGCGGGGCTTTGGCACACTCGGAAACTTCCGGGCGCTGATCAACGACCCGGTGTTCCTTCTGGTGATGAAGAACACCGCGATCTGGATCGTCGGCGGCACCCTGGCCTGCGTCTCCGTGGGGCTGGCCGTGGGCACGTTCCTCGCGATCGACTCCAAGATGACGACCGGCCTGCGCGCCCTGATCCTTCTGCCATGGGTCCTGCCGGATGTGGTGACGGCCATGGCCTGGAAATGGATGCTGCACGGCCAGGTCGGCATCATCGGCCAGACCCTGACCTCGACCGGCCTGACCGACGAGCCGATCTCCTTCATGGGGGACCCGGATCTGGTGATGTGGATGCTGGTGGTGGTTCTGGTCTGGCGCAAGATGCCGCTTGTGGCGCTGATCCTCTGCGCGGCCATCCGCTCCGTACCCGATGAACAGCTGGAAGCGGCGCGCATGGACGGGGCCACGGCATTCGAGAGGTTCCGCTTTGTCGTGATCCCGAACATCGCCTTTTCGCTGACGGCGGTGACGGTCATCTCGATGATCTGGATCACCGCGGAATTCGCCCTGCCCTGGATCATGACGGGCGGCGGGCCGGCCAATGCCAGCCAGATCATGGCAACCTACATCTATCAGCAGAGCTTCGAGTTCTTCAATTGGGGCGTCGCCTCGGCCATGTCGGTGGTCAACCTCGTCATGCTCGCTTCGATCGTGGGTCTCTATCTCTACATCAATCGTCGCTCCTGGGCGTCGGAGGGGACACGATGAACGAAACGTCACGCACCTGGTACTGGACGGGGCTCAGCCTGATCGGCCTCGTCATTGCCCTCTATGTCCTGTTCCCGATCTTCTGGCTGTTCCTGGCCTCGTTCAAGACGCAGTCGGAACTGGCCAGCCTGCCGGTCGCCTTCTGGCCCGAGTCCCTGACTCTGGACGCCTACAAGGCGCTGTTCTCGCCCACGCACCAAAAGGGGCAGCTGCTCGACTGGCCGCAACTGATCGGCAACAGCTTTTTCATCGCCATCACCTCGACGATCCTGGTGGTCTTCTTCGGCACGCTGGCGGGCTATGCCTTCGCCCGGCTCAACTTTCCGGGGCGCGACCTGATCCTCGGCGGGCTCCTGATCAGCCGGATGTTCCAGGGCGCGGCGCTGCTGCTGCCGACCTACCGGTTGATGAACGCGCTTGGTTTGCAAGACAGCCTGATTGGCCTCGTACTGCTCTACAGCGCCTTCGGCCTGCCCTTCGCCACCTGGATCATCGCGTCCTCCTTGCGGGAAATCCCGCGCGAGCTGGAAGAAAGCGCGATGATGGACGGGGCGTCCCGTCTGCAAAGCATGGTCATGGTGGTGCTGCCCCTGGCAACGCCCGCCCTGATCACCGCCGCGATGTGGCACTTCGTGGGGGCCTGGTCCGAATTCGCCTTTGCCTCGATCCTGCTGGAATCCAACGATACCAAGACGGTGACGATCGGTCTGGCCAGCTTCGTGGAGCTGTTCACCCTGGAATTCCAGTTCGTCGGAGCCGCCGCGACCATCGTGGCCCTGCCGATCATGCTGATCTTCTTCTTCGGGCAGCGCTACTTCACGCGGGGCCTGCTGGCAGGGGCGGTCAAGGGATGAAGATCCTGGCCGTCACCGCGCGGGCCGTCGATTGCGGCTTTCAGAAGCAGGCGCTGCAAACCTCCCGCGTGGCCTCGCCCATGTCCCGCTTTCCGCAGTTCGCCGAACGACGGTCCAGCTGGATGTGGCCCACCAAGAAGGTGTTCCTGCGGATCGAGACCGAGGACGGTCTGACCGGCTGGTCCTGCACCAACGGCGGCGAGGTGGTCGAGTTGATCCTCAACGCGCATCTGGCGCGGCTGCTCGACGGGCAGGACGCCGGGGACATCGACCTGCTGTGGGATCAGATGGTCGCGGCCCTGCTGCCCAACGACCGGTCGGGCTTTGCGATGATGGCGGTCGCGGCTGTCGACATCGCGCTGTGGGACCTGCGGGCCAAGCGCGCGGCCGTCCCACTGGTCGATGTGCTGGGCGGGGCCCGCACCGACACCCTGCGCACCTATGCCACCACCCCGCAACCCGACGCGTTGGCGGGCGGGGCTTGGGCCGGGCTGAAGGCCGCCGCCCCCTACGGACCCGAAGCCGGGGCCGAAGGGCTGGCGGAAAACGTCGCGCTGATGCACCGCTTCGCCAAGGCGGCGGGGCCCGAGACACCGATCATGATCGATGCCTTCATGGCCTGGGACGCCGACTATGCCCTGCGCTTTGCCGAAGCGATGGCCGATCTGCCGCTGGCCTGGCTGGAGGATCCGCTGCCGCCGAACGACATCGACGGGCTGATCCGCCTGCGCGACGGGATGGATCCGTCCGTGCCGCTGGCGCTTGGCAACTTCGCCTTCTCTCGTTCCGATTGCGCCGAACTGATGCGCGCGGGCGTCGCGGGCATCCTGCAACCGGATGTCGCCTGGGCCGGTGGCATCACAGAGGCGCTGCGGATCCTCGACATGGCGGCGGAAACCGACACGCCCGTGATCCTGCACAACACCTGCGAACAGCCCTGGTCGCTGTCCCTCGCGGCCGCCCGCCAGGACGACGCGCTGGTCGAATTCGTCGATCGCGGTGCGCAATCGCCGTTGTACGGCCTGATTGCGCCCCACCCCGACATCCAGGCCGGTCAAACGCCCGTGCCCCGCGATGCCGCCGGGTATCGCCCCGCCGAGGTGGCCCTGTCCGCCTTTCCTTCCCCGACCTTGCAAGGAGCCTGACCGATGGGATCGCTCGCCCTGAGAAACATCCGCAAATCCTACGGCGCCGTCGAGGTCCTCCACGGGATCGACCTCGACATCAAGGACGGCGAATTCACCGTCCTCGTCGGGCCCTCGGGCTGCGGGAAATCCACCCTGCTGCGCGCCATCGCCGGCCTGGAGACGATCAGCGATGGCGACATCGTGCTGGACGAGGACCGGATCAACACCCGCCAGCCCAAGGAACGCGACATCGCGATGGTGTTCCAGAACTACGCGCTTTATCCGCATATGAACGTGGCGCAGAACATGGCCTTTTCCCTGCGCCTGGCCAAGGTCTCCAAGGAGGAGCAGGATCGCAAGGTCCGCGCCGCCGCCGAGATCCTCGACCTGACCGCCCTGCTGGAACGGTATCCCCGTCAGCTTTCCGGCGGCCAGCGGCAACGCGTCGCCATGGGGCGGGCCATCGTGCGCGACCCCAAGGTCTTCTTGTTTGACGAGCCGCTGTCGAACCTGGACGCCAAGCTGCGCGTCCAGATGCGCTCCGAGATCAAGGAACTGCACCAGAGGCTGCGGACAACCACGGTCTACGTCACCCACGACCAGATCGAGGCGATGACCATGGCCGACAAGATCGTCGTCATGCGCGGTGGCCACGTCGAACAGATCGGCACCCCGCTGGAGCTTTATGACAACCCGGCCAGTGTCTTTGTCGCGGGCTTCATCGGATCGCCCGCCATGAACTTCCTGCCGGCCCAGGTGACCGCCCGTGGGGTGGAAACGCTGCAGGGCGAACTGATCGGCCCCGCGCCCGCAGGATGTCCCTCCGGCCGGACCGTGACGGCGGGCTTCCGCCCCGAGGACATTCGCCTGGGGACCGACGGCATTGCCGCCCGTGTCACCCTGGTGGAACCCACGGGGGCCGAAACGCAGCTTACGTTGAAGCTGGGCGGGACCGCGATCGTCGTGACCACGCGCGACCGCATCACCCTGGCCCCGGGCGACCCGGTCCACCTGTCGGTGGAACCCGGCAAGCTGCACTGCTTCGACACCGAGACAGAGCGTACGCTGTCAGACGCGTCCGCAGTCGCCGCATGAAGATCTCGGACGTCCGTGTCATCCGGTTCCGGACCCATGCCGATCGCTGGGACATCGGCCACGCCCGGCTGAAGCCGAAGGCCGAGGTGATCCAGACCGTGACCTGCATCGACACTGATGCGGGTCTCACGGGCTACTTCTTCGGCGGCGGCAAGCATGGCGACCAGGACGGCATGACCCCCGACGAACAGCGCCTGATCGAAGGCCAGGTCCGCGACATGATCCTGGGCGCCGATCCCTTCGACCGGGAACTGATCTGGAAATGGATGTGGGTGCGCAACATCCCCGAAGTCGCCCAGAGCGTGATCGACTGTGCGCTGTGGGACCTGGCGGGGCGCCACGCGGACCTGCCGGTCTACAAGTTGATGGGCGGGGCGCGCGACAAGGTGCCCGCCTATGCCTCCACCTATCCCAACATCGGCCAGCCGCAGGTTTACGCCGAACACGCGCTGGCCTGCCAGGCCGAGGGGTATCGCGCCTACAAGATCCATCCGCACTACTTCTGGAACCCGGACACCGGGTTGCCGACCAACGGCCGCCCGTCCAACATCCGCGCCGACATCGAGACGGTGAACCTGGTGCGCGAAGCGGTCGGCCCGGACATGGTGCTGATGTACGATGTCTGGGGCACCTATCACACCATCGAAGAGACGATCAAAGTCGGGCGCGAGCTGGAGAAGCTCGATTTCTACTGGTTCGAACATCCGATGCCGGAATACCGGGTGGAAAGCTATCGCAGGCTCTGCCGCGAGCTGTCGATCCCGATCCTGGCCCCGGAAATCGCCGCAGGCGGCGTGTTCACGCGGGCCGAATGGATCCTGCAGGGCGCCTCGGACATGAGCCGGATGGACATCCGCCGTGGCGGTGTCACCGGGTGCCGCAAGACCGCCGTCGTCTGCGAAGCCTTTGGCCAGCGCTGCGAGATCCACATGGCCGGCTGGGGCAACCTGCAGGTCATGGGCGCCACCTCCGAAGACACCAGCGAATGGTACGAAAAGGGGCTGCTCGCCCCCGGTGTCGACTACGACGCGCCGCATCCCTACCTGGAACGCAATTGCGACCCGATGGACGCGGACGGCATGGTCGCCCTGCCGCAAGGGCCCGGCCTGGGATACCGCCCGGTCTGGGATTACATCGATGACAACCGGGTCACGCCATGACGATCTACCGGCGTGCCTGGACGATGCAGCTCAAGCCCGGCGCGGCACAGGCCTATGACGCCGCCCATGCGACGGTCTGGCCCGACCTGCGCCAGAACATGATCGACGCCGGCATCCATCGGTTCCACCTGTTCCGCTCTGGCCAGACGGTCTTTGCGATGCAGGAACGCCTGCAGCCCTTCCCACCTTCGGGCACGCCGCCCAGCGAGGTCACAATCCGCTGGTGGCAGGCCATGGCCCCCCTGATGGAGACGGTCGACGGCCTCAGACCGCTGCAGACCGACCTGCGCGAGGTCTTCTCCCTCGTGCCCCCCGATTCAAATGAGGAGCCCCCGCATGAGCGGCATGACCGGCATCGTCCCGATCCTTCTGACCCCCTTCACCGATGACGGTGCCATCGACGAGACCAGCCTCGCCCGCGAGGTCGAGGCGACGCTCGACACGGGCGTTCACGGCCTGGGCATCGCCATCGGCAGCGAGATCTTCAAGCTGACGCCCGACGAACGCCTGTCGCTGTTGCGCCAGGTGGCCCGGCAGGTCGACGGGGCCGTGCCGTTGGTCATGAATACCTCCGCACCGGGGACCGACGTCGCCGTGCGCCTGTCGGTGGACGCAGCCGAGGCCGGGGCCACGCGCCTGATGATCTGGCCACCCGACTTCTTTCCCACCGGACCGGATTCGGTGATCGAACATCTGTCGCGCATCGCCGCCGCGACGGGCCTGCCCATCGTCCTGCAGGATGTGCCGCAATCACCGATCCCGCCGTCGCTGGCCCTGCGCATCATGCAGGACGTGCCGTCGGTCGACACCATCAAGGTCGAAACGCAGCCGAACGTCGAACAGGTCCGCGCCATGGTCGGGGCAGTGGGCGACTCCCTGACGGTTCTGGGTGGGGCCGGCGGCGGCACCCTGGTCGAGGAATATCGCCGCGGCGCCCGCGGAACCATGCCATTCGCCAGCCAGGCCGCCGATTTCATGGCCGCCTGGACAGCCCTCGAATCCGGCGACGTCGCCGCCGCCGAGCAGATCATCGAAACCCGGATCCTGCCCGTCAGCCGTCTCGGTTTCCAGGGTCGCGACCTGTTCTACCACGTGCACAAGGCCCTGCTGCTGCGCGACGGGATCTTCGACACGGCCCATGTCCGCGCGCCGACCCATCGCCCCGACGACACGACCCTTGCCGAGATCGCGCGCCTTGTCGCGCGGCCAGAACTGGCAAACCCCGCTAAGAAAGGCTGAAAGACGATGAAACTGATGAGAGTCGGCACCCCCGGCGCCGAGACCCCTGCCCTGTACGACGACGACGACGGCACGATCCGCGATCTGTCCGGTGTGGTGTCCGATATCGACGGTGCGGCCCTCGCGCCCGACACCCTCGCCCGGTTGGCGGCCCTGGACCCGGCGTCCCTGCCGTCGATGCCCGCCGACATCCGCGTCGGCCCCTGCGTCGGTGGGGTGGGCAAGGTGATCTGCATCGGGCTCAACTATGCCGACCACGCCGAGGAAAGCGGCATGACCGTCCCGCCCGAGCCGGTGATCTTCATGAAGGCCACCTCGTCGATCTGCGGACCCAACGACACCGTCGAACTGCCCGCCGGGTCCGAGAAATCGGATTGGGAGGTAGAACTGGGCGTCGTCATCGGCACCCGCGCCAAATCCGTCACCGTCGAGGATGCGATGGATCACGTGGCCGGGTTCTGCGTCATCAACGACCTGTCGGAACGGGCCTTTCAGCTGGAACATCAGGGCCAGTGGGTCAAGGGCAAGTCCGCCGACACCTTCGGTCCCATGGGTCCCTGGATGGTCACCCGCGACGCGGTCGCCGATCCGTCCGATCTGTCGATGTGGCTGGAGGTGAACGGCCACCGCTACCAGGACGGCTCGACGCGTACGATGGTCTATGACGTGCCCTTCCTCGTGTCCTACCTGTCGCGTTTCATGTCCCTGCAACCGGGCGACGTGATCTCTACGGGGACACCTCCGGGCGTGGGCATGGGCCAGCGGCCGCCGCGGTATCTGCGGGATGGGGACGTCATCCGCCTGGGCATCGCCGGATTGGGCGAACAGCGGCAGGCGGTCGTGGCGACCTGACCCTGCCGCCGAACCGTCAGGCGGCGCCTTCGCGCGCCGCCACCCGGTCGGCCCAGTCTGCGGCATATCGGGCGCAGGCCGCGTCCCCGCGAACAGCAGAACGTTCCGCCCCCTCTGCGCGGGCGGGGGCCGCCCCGCACAGCAGGGCCGTGCCCTCGGTCGTGCCGGTGGCGTTCGCGGTCGCGATCACGTCGCGCCCAGTCGCCGAGGCCAGCATCGTCAGATAGGCTCGATTGCGGGCAAAGGGTCCCTCGACCAGGATCGGACCGCGCGCCCCGATCAGGCTCAGGCAGCGCGCCGTGACCAGCGCCAGATAGAACCCGACCGCAGCCCCTCGCCGACCGGTTCCGACCGGACAATCGGGTCCGGCCCAGGCCGCCTGCATCCCCTGAAAGGGACCGCAATCCGGCACCGCCGCAGGCAACAACATCGATCCGTCGCGCAGGACTGCCGCGATGTCGTCGGCCGCGGGCTCGGTCGCGCGCCCCTCGGTCAGCAGATCGTATTCCCGCCCGCCCATGAACCGGGCCGACGGGACCGGATCGCCCAGGGCGTTGACGTTCATCAGGCAATCGCGGGCCGGATCCAGCGTCACCGCAGATCCACCCACCGCAAGGGCGATGACCCAGGTGCCGGTCGACACCACGCCAAAGGGCGCCTGCCGCGCGCCCAGATGCGGCAGCAGCGAGGCGTTGGAATCGTGGATGCCGCAATGGACGGGCGTATCCGCCGCCAGGCCGGTGCGCGCCGCGATTTCGGGCAGGATCGGTCCCAGAATCTCCTGCGACAGGCGGGCGGGCGCGATCCGGTCGCGAATGCCCAGGCGGTCGACCAGGTCGGAAAAGGCGCGCGCCTCGGGCCGCCAGAGATCGGTGTGACAGCCCAGCGACGTCACGTCCGTCGCCGCCACACCGGTCAGCCTATGGCCCCAGTACTGCGGATAGGTCACCACCGTCGCCGTCCGGTCCCGCAGGCCCGCGTCCTGCCGAAACTGCCAAAAGATCTGCGCCCCCAGGTTCAGGCCCCCGGGCAGACGTGGCGATCCGGTCTGCGCGAAGTCGGGCCGCACCTCCGCATAGGCGGCGGCGCAGGCGTCGGGGCCTGCGTGTTCGTAATCCAGAATGGGGGCCGCCAGGTCGCCATCTGCCGTCAGCAACGCTCCGGCGGCCCCGTGGGTGGTGATGCCAATGGCGCCGATGCCGTGGTCGCGGTGAAACCGGGCCAGTTCCTCCAGCAGAAAGGCCCAGTGCCCTTCCGTGTCGAAATGAGGATAGGGCGGACCGGGCAGGACGGTGTTGGGCCGGGTTGCGACCTCGACCTCTCGCAGGGTGTCCGGGTCGACGGCGGCCAGCTTTGCGTTGGTCTTGCCGATGTCGATGACGGCGATGTGGGCGCGCGTCATGGCAGGTGGAAGACGGTCTTCAGCGGGATCGCCACCGGTTCATTGTCGGGTGCCGCCTCCATGAGGTCGGCCATGTGCGCCCACCACCGCTGCATCACCGGATGGTCGGGCAAGGCGTCCATCCCGTGATCCTCCGTCCGCCAGAGCACGCCGAACAGCAGCCCCGTTTCTTCGTCCAGGTGGATCGAATAGTCGCTGATCCCCGTCTCCCGCAGCAGGGCGACCAACTCGGGCCAGATCTCGTCATGGCGACGCTGATACTCCGCCGCATGTCCCGGCCTGAGGATCATCTTGAACGCGAATTTCTCCATCACGCGCGCCGCCACATGGACCACAGCCGCGGCAGGGCGATCACCCCGATCAGCAGCGCCCCGATAACGATCGACATCACGATGCCCGGCACGTTCAGAAGGCCCAACCCGAAGGTCACCAGCCCCATCACGAAAGCGGCGATGACGACGCCCGGAATGGTGCCCGATCCGCCCAGGATGCTGACGCCGCCCAGGACAACCATCGTGACGATCTCCAGCTCCCAGCCGACGGCAATGGAGGGGCGCGTCGATCCCAGGCGCGAGGTCAGGCAGACCGCCGCAACCCCCGACATCAGGCCGGTCAGCACAAAGAGCGTGAATTTCACCCGCGCAACCCGGATCCCCGAGAACAGCGCGCCGGTGGCGTTGTTGCCGATCGCATAGACCGCCCGGCCAAAGTTGGTCTTGTGCAACACGAAGGCATAGATCCCCGCCAGCACCGCGAACAACACGAACTCGAACGAGATCACCCACCAGACATAGCCCTGCCCGAAAAAGGCGAAATCCGTGGGATAGCCCTGATAGGACTGGTCGCCCAGGATGATATAGCTGATGCCCCGGAACAGGCTCATGGTGCCGATGGTGACAACGATCGATGGCAACCCCATCAGCGTGACCAGCACCCCGTTGAAGGCCCCGCACGCCACCCCGACCGCCAGGCCGATCAGGACCAACCCCGGAGCACCGACCCCCACCTGCGCCGCAGCCCCCATCGCGGTAGAGGCCAGCGCAAGGATGGCCGCCACGCTCAGATCGATCTCGCCCGAGATGATCAGCAGCGCCATGGCGAAGGCGATCATCGCCTTCTCGGTAAAGTTGAAGGTCGCGTCGCTCAGGTTCCAGGCGTTCAGAAAGTACGGCGAGGCAAAGCTGTTGGCCACGAAAATGCCGACCGCCACCAGGATCAGAAGGCTCTCCCAGCTTTTGAGGCTGCGTTGCAGCGGCGATTGCAGACGGTCGGGGATATGGCGTGCTGTATCGGTCATGCGGGATGCTCCGCGGATTTGAGGATGATGCGGCCCTTGGCTCGGTTGGCCTGCGCGTTCAGGATGACCGCGATGATGATCGCCGCGCCCGAGATCGCCAGCTGCCAGAACGGCGAGATGTCGACCACCGGCAAGGCGTTCTTGATGATGCCCAGGAACAGCGCCCCCAGCAGGGCACCGCCCACGGTGCCGATGCCGCCCATGATCGACACACCGCCGATCACGCAGGCCGCCACTACGTCCAGCTCGAACCCCGCGGCGATATCGACGTAGGCCACCGCATAGCGCGCCACCCAGAGGTATCCGGCCAGACCCGCCAGCGCGCCCGAGATGGTAAAGGCCCAGAACTGGGTCCGCCCCACATCGATGCCCGCATAGGTCGCCGCATGGGGGTTGCCCCCGGCGGCATAGAACGCCCGGCCCAGCGTGGTGCGTGACATGACCACCGAAAAGACCACGACCGCCAGGATCGCCATCCAGCTCATCACCGGAAGGCCCAGCCATTCAGCCCGCGGGAACGCCTTGAAGGCCGGGCTCATCTCGTGGCTGTTCACCCATTTGCCGTTCGAGATCAGAAAGATGATGCCCCGGTAAATTGTCAGCGTGCCCAGGGTGACGACGATGGGCGGGATGCCCAGCTTCCAGACCAGCAGGCCGTTGAACATGCCCATCACGGTGCCCAGTGCGATGGCCAGCACCAGGATCGCCACGACCGGCAGACCCGGGAACGCCAGGTTGGTCATCGCCACGACCATGCCCGTCAACGCCAGGTTGGCGGCCACGCTCAGGTCGATGCACTTGGTCAGGATCACGATCATCTGCCCGATCGCCAGCAGGATCAGGGGCGAGGTGTCGTTGAACACCGAGGCCAGGTTCGACGGGGCCGTAAAGGCCGGAAACCGCGTCGAGATCAACGCCAGCAGCAGCAGGATCGCCCCCACCAGCAGCGCCTCACGCGAGAACAGGAAGCGTCTGATCATTGGGTCTCTCCTTCGATGCCCGCAGCATGGCGCACCAGCGCCTCGGGCGACATGCGCTCCTGGTCCAGCTCCGCGACCATGCGCCCCTCGCGCATCACGATGACGCGGTCGGACATGCCCAGGACTTCGGGGATCTCCGAGCTGACCATGATGACGGCCAGGCCCTGTGCGGCCAGTTCGGCCATGAAATCGTGCACCGCCGCCTTGGATCCGATGTCGATGCCCTTGGTCGGTTCATCCAGGATGATGACCTTCGGTTGGGTCGCCAGCCATTTGGCGATCACCACCTTTTGCTGGTTGCCGCCCGACAGGTTGCCCACATGGCTGTCCAAAGAGGCGGCGCGCAGGTCCAGGCGCGAGGTAAACTCCCGCGCGACCTTGAATTCCTCGGCCAGCTGCAACAGCCCATTGCGCGAGATCCGCCCAAGCGACGGCAGTGTGACGTTCTGAAAGATCGGCAGCGCGGTGATGGCCCCCTGCTTGCCGCGATCCTCGGGCACGTAGACGATGCCATGGGCCACCGCATCCGCCGACGATCTTATGTCGGCTGCCGTGCCCTCGATCTTCAGCGTTCCGGCCGAGGGACGCGTGATCCCGAACAGGGCCTGCATCACTTCGGACCGACCCGCCCCGACCAGGCCGTAAAAGCCCAGGATCTCGCCCCGGCGCAGGGTAAACCCGATGTCGGCAAATTCCGTCGGATGGCTGTAACCCGCGATCTCCAGAACCGGCGCGCCGGGGTTCAGCGTGCGGTCGGGAAAGATCTGCGTAACGTCACGCCCGACCATCATCTTGACCAGCGCGGCCTCGTCCACGTCGGACATCAGGCCGTCGCCGACCAGCGTCCCGTCGCGAAATACGGTATAGCGGTCCGCGATGCGAAAGATCTCGTCGAACTTGTGGCTGATGAACAAGATCGCCTTGCCCTGCGCCTTCAGCGCATCGACCAGCTCGTAAAGCTCCTCGATTTCCTTCTGGCTCAGGGCGGCGGTCGGCTCGTCCATGATGACCACGCGCGCGTCGATCGACAAGGCGCGGGAAATGGCGACCAGGTGCTTGTTGGCGATGCCCAGCTCGCGCAGCTTGGTGCCGGGGTCGATCTCGGCCCCGATGGACTGCAGGATCGCGGCAGCGTCCCGGTGCATCCGCGCCGTGTCGATCAGGCCAAAGCGCCCGCGCGGCGCATGTCCCAGATAGATGTTCTCGGCCACCGACAATTCATCGAACAGGACGGTTTCCTGGTGGATCGCCGTCACGCCCGCCGCGCCCGCCGCCGTGGCATCGGGAAAGGTCGTGGCGGTGCCGTCGATGCGGATCTGTCCGCCGTCCGGCTGATAGATCCCGGTCAGGATCTTGACGACGGTGGACTTGCCCGCGCCGTTCTCGCCGATAAGCGCCGTCACTTCTCCGGGATAGAGAGCCAGCGATACCTCCGACAGGGCGCGCACGCCCGGAAACGTCTTCACCACGCCGTCCAGGGACAGCACAGGAACGACTGTGGAGGCCGCGGCTGCGGCATGGGGGTCGGGGCTGAGGCTTTGCATGGGGTGACCAGTTTTTCCAAGGGGTCCCGGCGCGGGCGGGAGGCACCGCGCCGGGACAATCGATCAACGGTTCAGAAGATCGACTTGAAGTCGTCGATGTTCGACTCGTCGTAGACGAAGGGGTCGGCCATCGCGGCGGAGTTGGTATCATCCAGCGTGATGGTGCCCATCCGACCGATCGAGATCTCGGCACCCGGCTCGGCCGTGGCATTGCCCGAGGCCAGCTGATGCGCGATCATCGCCGCGGAATAGCCCAGGTCGATCGGGTTCCAGATCGCAAAGCTCTTGGACGCCCCGCTCTCGATTGCGCCCGCCATCTCGGACGGCAGGCCCAGGCCGGTCACGTTGACCTCACCGATCTTGCCGGCATCCGCCACCGCCTGCGCGGCCGCCACGATGCCCACCGACGTCGGCGCGATGATCGCATCCAGGTCGGGGTAGGACTGCATCAGGCCCTGGGCCTCACGGTAGGATTTGTCAGCCAGGTCATCGCCATAGACGGTGCCGACCACGTTGATTCCGGGATAGTTGCCCAGAACCTTGGTCATCTCGTCGATCCAGATGTTCTGGTTCGTCGAGGTGGTGGTCGCCGACAGGACCGCGACGTCACCGCCATCGGGCAGGTGATCTGCGGCCAGCTTGATGATCATGTTGCCGATCAGCGCGTTGGACGAGGGGTTCAGGTGAACCTGGCGGCCCTCTTCGGCCACGCCCGAATCCCAGCTGATGACGGTGATCCCGCGCTGCTGCGCCCGCTTGAGAGCCGGGACAAGTGCATCGGTGTCATTGGCCGAAACGGCGATGGCATCAACGTTCTGCGCGATGAGCGAGTTGATGACCTCGATCTGGCCCTCGGCGGTGGTGTCGGTGGGACCGGTATAGATGATCTCCACGTTGCCCAGCTCGCTCGCGGCCTCTTCGGCACCCTTGGCTGCGGCCTCGAAGAAGCCGATGCCCAGGGCCTTGACGACCAGCGCGATGCGCATGTTGTCCTGCGCCATTGCGCTGGTGCCCATGAGGCTTGCGGCCAGCCCAAGGCCTGCGGCCATGGCGGTAAGTGTACGACGTTTCATTGGTTTCCTCCCAATCGGTGATAACGGACGGACGTCAGCCCGCCTCCTCTTGCTGACCCTGGCCCAACGGGGCGACGATCAGGTTCACATCGGAGGCGTCCAGCATGGCGGCCGCCTTGTCCGAGATATTTTCGTCGGTGACGACGGTGGTGATCCGCGTCAGCGGGCACAGCACGAGGCTGGACCGCTGTTCGAACTTCGAGCTGTCGACCAGAACGACCAGTTCATCGGCCTGCCCGATCAGCTTCTGTTCCGCCTGGATCAGCAGGGCGTCGGATTCCATCAGGCCGATGGGGCCCAGACCCTGCGCGCCCATGAACATGCGGTTCGCGTAGAAGTTGCGCGTCACATCATTGTCGAAGGGCGACAGGATGATGTTCTGTTCGCGGTAGATGGCCCCGCCCGACAGCATGATGGTGTTTTCGGAATTCTTCAGCAGATGTTCCGCGATCGGGAACGAGTTGGTGAAGATGTTGCACCGCCGCGTAGCCAGCGGGTGGACCAACTGAAAGGTCGTGGTGCCGCCGTTGATGATGATCGAATCGCCATCCTGCACCAGCTGCGCCGCCGCAAGCGCGATGGCCTGCTTTTCATGCATGTGCAGCGTTTCGTTCACCGAAAATGGCCGCCCCGTCAGACCCGACAGGGTGGCGGGCGAAATCGCCTCGGCCCCACCCCGGATCCGGCGCAGCTTCTTTTGCATGTGAAGCGTTGCGACATCACGTCGGATCGTGGCTTCCGACGCCCCCGTCAGGTCGCACAGATCCGCAACCTTTACCAAGGTCCGGTCCTGCACTGCGGACAGGATTACGCGATGTCGCTCGGTTTCGTGCATAGGGTCCTCCGTTTGTCTGACGGTGCATTTCTTTCCGCTCTCTGTCAATCACTTTCAATCATAATCAATCTTTCTGCGGCGCAGCATGACTGATTATGATTGAAAGTGATTGACAATATTGGGACCCTCACGCAGTGTCAGGACAAGCATTTTCGCGCGTTTTCGCGCCACCCGTGGAGGAACCCATGCTGAAAACAGTTCAGAGTCAGCGCCTTGAAAGCCGTTGGGATGACGGCGCCGCCGAAGGGCTGAGCGAATCGGAGCTGCTCCTCTATCGCTCGAACATTCTCGGCGCGGACAAGCGCGTGACCAACTATGGCGGCGGCAACACGTCGGCCAAGGTCATGGAAACCGACCCCCTGTCCGGCGAGCAGGTCGAGGTGCTCTGGGTCAAGGGATCGGGGGGCGATATCGGCTCCATCAAGATGGACGGGTTTTCGACCCTCTACATGGACAAGCTGGAGGCCCTGAAGGGTCTCTATCGCGGGCCCGAGCATGAGGACGAGATGGTGGCCTACCTGCCCCATTGTACCTTTGCACTGAACCCCCGCGCCGCGTCGATTGACACCCCGCTTCATGCCTATGTGCCGCGCAAGCACGTCGATCACGTTCACGCCGATGCCATCATCGCCATCGCCGCCGCCGCGAACTCGCAAGAGTTGACGCAAAAGGTCTTTGGCGACCGCATCGGCTGGCTGCCGTGGAAACGTCCGGGCTATGAATTGGGTCTGTGGCTGGAAAAATTCTGCCTCGAAAACCCCGATGCCGACGGCGTCGTTCTGGGCAGCCATGGCCTGTTCACCTGGGGCGACACCGCGCGGGACTGCTACGATACCACCATCGACGTCATCAACGTGGCCACCGACTGGCTTGCGGAACAGACCGGGTCGACACCGGCCTTCGGCGGACCGGTTCACGACAGCCTGCCGGGCGCGGCACGCCGCGCCGTCGCCGCGCGCCTGATGCCTGCGATTCGCGGCTACGTCAGCGGCAATCAGCACATGGTTGGCCACTTCAACGACAGCGATGCGGTGCTTGATTTCGTCAATGCGCGCGACATGCCGCCGCTGGCCGCGCTGGGCACCTCCTGCCCCGACCACTTCCTGCGCACCAAGATCCGGCCCCTGGTCGTGGACTTCGATCCGGCATCGGGCGACGTCGACGCGGTGCTCGCCGGGTTGCCGCAGCAGATCGCGGCCTACCGCGACGATTACGCCGCCTACTACGACCGCTGCAAACGTCACAACAGCCCCGCCATGCGCGACCCCAACGCGGTCGTCTACCTGGTGCCCGGCGTCGGCATGATCACCTTCGCCAAGGACAAGGCCACGGCCCGGATTTCCGGTGAATTCTACGTCAACGCGATCAACGTGATGCGCGGTGCCTCCGCGGTCAGCGAATATCAGGGCCTGCCCGAGCAGGAGGCCTTCGACATCGAATACTGGCTCCTCGAAGAGGCCAAGCTGCAGCGCATGCCCAAGCCCAAGGCCCTGGCCGGCCGCATCGCCCTCGTCACCGGCGGTGCCGGTGGCATCGGGGCCGCCACGGCCCGGCGTTACCTGCAGGAAGGTGCCTGCGTGATGCTGGCCGACATCAACTCCGACGCGCTCGAAACCGCGCGCGAGGGTCTGGCAGGCTCCTTCGGCGGCGACGTCGTGCGCAGCGTGATCATGAACGTCACCGACGAACAGGCGGTGGCCGATGCCATGGCACAGACGGCGGTGGAATTCGGCGGCCTCGACCTGCTGGTGTCGAACGCGGGCATCGCCTCTTCGGCCCCGGTCGAGGAAACGACGCTGGCGCTGTGGTCGCAGAACATGGACATCCTCAGCACCGGGTATTTCCTGGTCAGCCGCGAAGCGTTCAAGATGCTGCGCGTGCAGGATCTGGGCGGCTCCATCGTGTTCGTCGCCTCCAAGAATGGCCTGGCCGCTTCGCCCAACGCCTCCGCCTATTGCACCGCCAAGGCGTCGGAAATCCACCTCGCCCGCTGCCTGGCCCTGGAAGGGGCCGAGGTCGGCATCCGCGTCAACGTGGTCAACCCCGATGCCGTGCTGCGCGGCTCCAAGATCTGGGAAGGCGACTGGCTCGAACAGCGCGCCGGCACCTATGGCACCGACAAGGAAGGCCTGGAGGAGATGTATCGCAACCGCTCGCTGCTGAAGCGGTCGGTCTACCCCGAGGACATCGCCGAAGCCTGCTATTTCTTCGCCGCAGAGACATCGTCGAAGTCCACGGGCAACATCCTGAACGTGGACGCCGGCAACGTCCAAGCCTTCCCGCGCTGAGGTCCCGCAATGACATATGAAAGCGCCAAGGCCGCCTTTGCCGACTGGGGGGTCGACACCGAGGCCGCCATCGCCCGGCTGATGACCATCCCGATCTCCATGCATTGCTGGCAGGGGGATGACGTGAACGGGTTTGAACGCCGCGCGGCCACATCCGGCGGCGGCATCCAGGCGACCGGCAATCACCCCGGTCGCGCCCGCACCCCCGACGAGCTGCGCGCCGATCTGGACTTCGCCTATGCGATGATCCCCGGTCGCCACCGGCTGAACCTGCATGCGATGTACCTCGACACCGACAAGACCCCCGACCGGGACGAGATCGAGTTCGAGCACTTCGCCCCTTGGGTCGATTGGGCCCGTGAGGCGGGCATCGGGCTCGACTTCAACCCGACGTTCTTTGCCCACCCGAAGGCCGACGACAACCTGACGCTGTCACACCCCGACCAGGGCATCCGCGATTTCTGGATCGAGCACGGCCAACGGTCGCGCGACATCGCCGCGCAGATGGGGTCCGCCCTTGGGTCGGCCTGCGTCAACAACATCTGGGTGCCCGACGGGTACAAGGACACGCCCATCGACCGCATGGCCGCGCGTACCCGCCTGGAGACGTCGCTGGACGCCATGCTGGCCCCCGCGCAGGATCCGGCCCAGATGCTCGATGCGGTCGAATCCAAGCTGTTCGGCATCGGGGTCGAGGCCTGCACCATCGGCAGCCATGAATTCTACATGGGCTATGCCATCCGCAAGGGCACCCTGCTGTGCCTCGACATGGGCCATTTCCACCCGACCGAGAACATCGCAGACAAGCTCAGCTCCGTGGCCCTTTCGCTGCCGCAGATCCTGTTGCACGTCTCGCGTCCGATGCGCTGGGACAGCGACCACGTCACCCTGCTCAACGACGACCTGCTTGCGATGGGTCAGGAACTGGTGACGGCGGACCTTCTGGATCGCACGCGCATCGGGCTCGACTTCTTCGACGCCACGATCAGCCGCACCGCCGCCTGGGTGATCGGTACGCGCAACATGCAAAAGGCGCTGCTGCGCGCGTTGCTGCTGCCGCTCGACCGGTTGCGGCAGGCCGAGGATGGGCTCGACTATACCACGCGCCTGATGCTGACCGAGGAAATCAAGGATCTGCCGTTCGGGGCCGTCTGGGCGGAACTCTGTGCCCGCGACGATCGTCCCTCCGGACTGCCGCTGATTCAGGCGCTCGATGCCTATCAGGCCAAGGTCGCGACCCGCGGTTGACCATCAGGGAACGGGGCGCGGGGGGTCACCCCCCCTGCCCCGTCTCCGCCGCCAGCTCTGCGAATGCCTCCGGGTAAAGCTCTTGCCAGAAATCAAAGACGGCCTGCGCGTTCAGGGCTGACATCCAGCCGTGGCGCTCGAAATCCTGCGCCGCCGCCCCGTCCGCCAGACGCGCCGCGAACAGCCGGCGATCCGCGTCGCGCTGCGTGGGCGTGCGCGCCGCTGCAAGGTCGCGCACCAGGCCCAGCTTGCGGGCCCGCACCCCGGTGGGCACAGCGTCCGGCCGGGGCGCGGCCTCCTCGAGGCCATAGCCACCCTTCAACGCCGCGGCCAGGTATCGGGCGGGCGATTTCACCCCCTCTTGGCGGACCACATAGGCCAGGGTTTCGGCCACCGTCGCCTCGCCATGTTGCGACAGCCATTGCCGCGCCAGACGGTCGCTGACCCCCAGGGCGCGCATCTGCTCATAGATCGGCGCATGGCGGTGCCCTGCCCCGTCGTCCAGGTCCAGAATGGCCAGTTGCGGGTTGGGCGCGATCACGAACCGGATATCCGTGACGGCCCGGCCCCGCTTGCGCGTCTCGGGCGTGATCAGGATATTGCTGGACCGGTTCACCTCGGCCACGGCGGGCTTGATGATCTTGGCGTTCAGATGCTTGAAAACGCCGTAATAGTCACTGTCATCGACCCCCATCAGGCGCCGGAACGTCTCCAGGGTCCACCATCCGGTGCTGCCCGTGCGATGAAACCGATAGCAATTCTCATAGAGCGCCAGCGCATGACCGCTGGTGAACCGGCGCTGGATGTTGAGGTTGATCAGGGCAAACACCTTCGGGTCGCTCAGCTTTTCGGCCAGCGCGGGCGAATAGGCGTATTCACAGACGCCCCCCTTCAACTTGGCATAGCTCAGCAGGCTGGAAACGCCCCACTCCTGCTGGCCCTCCGGGTCCAGCATGTCCCATTCCGCCACCGTTTCCGCCAGGCCGCGCAGGCTTGCCTTCAGGGTGTCGAAATCGTTCGAGTTGTAGCCCACCATCAGGCACAGCGTGCGCGCGTCGATCTGATGGCTGCGCGCCTGCGTCAGGCTGTCATAGGCATTCAGCAGCAGCACGTTCGACAATTTGCGTTGCAGCAGCGTCAGCTTGCCCGAAACATGGATCGCGCCGACATGTTTCTTGACCGCGTCCCGTTTCAACGCGCCCGTCAGACGGTCACGCGGCACCTCGCCAGAGACGCGGGAATTCCGATTGTCCTGCTCGGGCCTCATTGGGTGCTCCGTTTTCCTGAGGTCTACCTCAAAAGGTGCCTTCTCTCAAGCCGCCCTCAGGTACCTGATGCACCCCCCGGCTTGATCCCGTAGACAGGTACCTGATCACAAACAGAGGGGGTCATAGGCACCCATTTGCGGGATCATCCTCATCGGACCCTGCCTCCCGCGTCCGGGATTCGTGCCTATCATGGGCGAATCAGCCCCCTTCCCGCGAATCGGCACCCCTTGTCCCGGATATGGGTGCCCATCGCACCGTATCGTGGTCCCCTTCGTCCCGTATCCGGATACTCTTATCCTCGTAAAGCATTGGAGATATGTAATATATCTCCTGCCAAAGCCTATAAAGCTCTAAAGAATAACAAAGCATCGCCTGCGTTTTTGATCTGATTTCTGACAGGAAGACCGCCTTCCCGCCCCTGATCGGCCGATCCCCGATTCCCAATCGCCCCTTCACGTGCGATAGTTCTGACCAGAGCAGTCAAACAACCGCACATCGGGAAAACCGAATGACATCCAGCGCAAAGCCCCCCCTGCCCCCGTACTTTGGCATCGACCCCGAGACGGCGGGCAAGAAGTTGGGCGACCGTATCGACACCCGCCGATTCGCGAAAGCCGCCGCCTTCGCCGCCAAGGGACGCGAAGATCTGGCCAAGGCGGGTCACTCGCCCGAGGGCCAGAAACGCCTGCGCCGCTTCTCCACCTGGGAGATTTGCCGCTATCTGATCCCTGTCGCCAGCGCCCATTTCCGCCGCGTCCTCAAGGCCAATCCCGACCTTCCCCAGGGCGTCGGCGAAGGCAATTCCCGGTGGTTCAGTCTCGAGGACATTCTGACGCTGCGCGCCCATTTCGCCGCCGAAGGTGCCGCCGGGCGCGAGTATCTGCCCTATCGTCCCCAGGGGCTGGACGCCAAGATCGTCGCCGTGGCCAACTTCAAGGGCGGCGTCGGCAAGACCTCCACCTGCGCGCACCTGGCCATGTCTGCCGCGCTCGATGGCTACAAGGTCCTGGTCGTCGACCTCGACAGCCAGGGCTCCCTGACCTCGATCATGGGGGGCAAGGTCGCCGACGAATGGCAGACCGTCTTCCCCCTCATGGCCCGCGATTTTGCCCAGCATGTCGCCGAGGAGAACGCCGTTCGTGCCGCGCGCGGCGAGCCGGAGATCGACCAGGACGAGACCCTCAAGGAAGCCCTGAAGGTTTCGCCGCGAAACCTGATCCAAGAGACGCACTGGCCCAACATCGACCTGATCGGCGCGCAGCTGAACCTCTACTGGGCCGAGTTCCAGATCCCCGTCTGGCGCATGCAGCAACGCGGCTGGCCGCTTTGGGATGCGCTGCTGTCGGGGCTGACGGACAGCGGGGCCTTGAGGGATTATGATGTCATCCTCCTCGATACGCCCCCTGCCCTGGGCTACCTGACGATCAACGCTCTGGCCGCCGCGGACATCCTGCTGGTGCCGCTTGGCGCGTCCTTTCTGGAGTTCGACTCCACCGGCCGCTTTTTCGACATGCTCTATTCCACCTTTGCGAGCATCGAGGATGGTGAGAACCAAGCGCGCAAGCGGGCGGGTCTGCCGGAAATCCGCTTTGAGTGGGACGCCGTGCGGACGGTCATCACGCGGTTTGACGCGGCACAGCAGACCGATCTGGCGAATGTCATTCAGGCCTATTTCGGTGATCTGATGACGACCTTCCGGCAGGATGTGACCGCCATGGTCGGACAGGCCGGCGAGCAGGTGAACGGCATCTACGAGGCCGACTATCGGGAGTTCAACCGCGACACCTATGTGCGCGGCCGGGAGACATTCGACCGCACCTGGGCGGAGACCAAGGAGCTGATCATCGGGGCCTGGTGGCGGGATCTGGCGGACGGGCAGAGGGCTGATTGATCATGGCGAAACGACGGAAGTTGGCGACCCCATCGCAGGACGATCTGACGGCTCTGGAGGACCGGTTTCGCGACGAAACCCCGGTGCGTCCGAACACGGGCGTGGCACCGATCGCGCAGGTCGTGGCCGAGGCCGCGCAGGCGGCGGAGCCGGGTGAAACGGCGCGACGGGTGGAGGATGCGGAGGCCGGTCGATACCGGGAGGCGGAGGCCAAGGGGCTGATCCTGAAGGAGATTTCCCTGGCGGAGATCGATGAGGCGGCGATGATCCGGGACCGGACCGTGGTCGACGCGACTGACCTGGCGGAGCTTCGAAACTCCATCGATATCAACGGATTGCGCCTGCCGATCGAAGTCTTTGAGCGATCCACG